>PUOW01000110.1 GCA_003552185.1 Spirochaetaceae bacterium | reverse complement strand
GTGGCGTAGTCGCGAAACTCATCGATCTCGCCGCGAGGCCCGTCGGAGAGACCGTGGCCCGGCATATCGAACGCCAGCACCGCGAAGCCCTGCTCGAGGAGCGCAGAGACGGCGGTGCGGTTGAGCGCTACGTGGTCGAGATATCCATGGAGGAACACCGCGATGCCGCGCGGCTCCTCGCCGGCCACAAACAGCTGCAGCGCAACCCGGTGCTCCCCGGCCTCCACCATTCCGATCCGCCACGTCGCCTCGATTGCCGGCGGATAGTGACGCCGGTAGGCCTCGGCAAGCGCCCGCGCGTGCGGCGACAGCTCCTCACCGAGCGGGGGAAGCGCGTCGCGGAGCTCCTTGCCGGCCTGAGCGTCGAACGCGAACCCGGCAGCGCCCGGAGGGGTCGTGGCGCAGCCTATGCAGGTGAGCGCGAGTACGGCGATCGCGCGAGTCATGGTGCTCCCCCGCCGGCGCCGAGTGTGCTCGCGGGCGCGGTAATCCGTGACATCTCGGCGTGTGGCGCGTCTGCGTGTGGCGCGTCGGGCGCGGCAGCGGTCGGCACAATGAGCGGTAGCGCGGCGTCCGGCACCCGTCCGATGCGTTGACGCAGGAACGCCTCGAGCGCATCGCGGCCGTGCTCGGCGCGGTCGTGGTCGGCAAACAGCAGATAGAACGCGCCCCCGCCCCCGGCGCCGCTCAGTTTGCCGCCGAGCGCGCCTGCCGACCGGCCGTGATCGAGCGCCGCGTCGAGTAGCCGCGTGCTGAGGCCCCAGTTCTGCAGCAGCGCGTGGGCCGTGTCGGCGTGCCGGGCAAGTCGCGAGATCGTGAGCGCCGGGCCGTCTTCGAGGCCCTGCAGAACCTCGGAGGCGATCTCGCCGAGCGGAGCCAATGCCGCGTGCGGCGTGCTTCCTTGGGCCTCGATGCGCCTTCGCAGTCCGGCGATGAGCTCCTTGGTTGAGCTCTCGCGCGGAACGGCCGCCACAACAAGGTAGCCGGCCGGGAGCGCGACCGGCACGGCGTCCGGAAGGTCTGTGCCGAGGAAGCGGAATGCGAGCGTTCCACCGAGCGTTGCAAGGCCTGTGTCGATCCCGGACGGCGTGCCGTGAAACTGCCGCTCGAGCTCGTTTGCCGCGGCCCAGCGCTCCCGCGGCGCGAGACCGGGTAGCGCGGCCGCCGAGATCGCCGAACATACCGCGGCCGACGACCCCAGCCCCACCGAGCGAGGCACCTGCGACTCGATCTCGAGCTTCACCAAGGCGGGCGATCGGGTTTCGGCCTGCACCCCCTGTTGAAAGAATGTGCTCGGCCTCGAACGCATAAGCGCGATTAGACGCTGCAGCGCGGCGCGCACGGGGTCGCGGTCGGGAGGAGAGAGAGCGCCGAGATCGAAAGCGAGATCAAAGGTGAGACTAGCCGCGTGCTCGGAGCCGTCGCCCCAGGGCGGTGCGGTGAGCTCTCGTCCGGCCTGGTCTCGAAAGCGCGCGCGGGTTTCGAGCGGAAGCGCGGTGCCGATCGCGGGATAGCCGTATACCGCGGCATGCTCGCCGAACAGCAGCAGCTTGCCTCGGGCTACCCCGCTGGGTCTTGGAAACTCCGACTGTGTTCGCTCGCTGTGCTCCACGATACTCCCTCAACTGCCGGTTGCAACGGTTGTATCGTATCATGATCGCGCTCGGCAAGCCGAGGCTCTACCGCGCCGTTTGCCGCAGCGAGGCCGCTCGGGGCACAGAGTACGAGTTCGTTCCCGGCGCCGAGCGCTTTACAAACCGTACGCCCGAGCCGTGCGGTTACCCGATCGCGGAGGCCGTGCGCCGGCTCCGCCGGAACCCCGATCTGTCGCCCGAGCTCCACGCCGAGCTCCGCGAGGCGCTCGATGAGCGCGAGCGCGGTGCGGCGGGCCGAGGCGCGGGATAGTTCGGCGACAAGCGCGTTGGAGCGCTCGAGAAAGCTGCGGGCGGCGTCCGGATGCGCCGCTTTCCAGCGCTCGTAGCGGTGTACCGCCCCGGATGTAGCGACACTTTCGCCGGCGAACGCGAGAAACATGTTTTGCAGCCACGGCGCGGCGATCGGCTCGGCCTCCGGCGCCGGGCCGCCGCGGAACAGCGCCGCGCCGCCGAGCGTTGAGATCAGCACGTCGTAGCCGCTTCCGCGGCCGCCCTGGAACTCGCGGTGAATCGCGACCGCATGCTCAAGCAGGAGCCCGCGAACGCGCGCCTCTGAGTAGCCTTCGGCCGACAGCAAGGCCGCGCTGCACACGACCGTCGCGGCGGCGCTCGATCCGAAGCCCCGCTTCTCGCCGCTCGGCGCGAAGAAACTGCGCGTGTCGAGCGTGATCTCGAGGTTGCCAAGCTTGTTGGGAAGCCGGTTGGGACGCCGCGAGACGAGCCCTGCGCGCTCGAGATAGCCGAAACAGGCCGCGGGCAAGCGCGTCGTCTCGGTCGAGTCCGCGCCGGGGCGATATACCGCCGGGGCGCGGCCCGGTGCGGTCAGGCAGGTGACCTGAAGCTCCGTCTCGGTAGCCGCCGGCCGGGGGGCGATCTCGGCGGTCGCGCGCGGCTCGACCGCTACCGCGATACCGAGCCCGCCCGGCTCGAGCACCGCGTACTCGCCGCAGAGCAGGAGATTGCCGGGGGCGCTGATCCGCACACCGCGCTCGCCGCTCATCGCGAAGCGCTCTTGGTCGGCGGATCGAGAGGCGTGGTGGGAGAGGCGGCGGGCGGCAGGTTCGACGGCGGGTCGAGAGCGGCGTCGGGGCCCGGGCTGCAGACCGTGAAGACCTCGCCCACCTCCGCGAGCGCAGCGAGCACCGACTCGAGGTAGTGTTCGGTGGTGAGCACCTTTACCTGAGGGCCGGCGTCCATGGTCTCGAACGCGGCGATGCCGGCCGCTCGAAGCCGCTCGCAGCGTTTGATCGCGGCGACACTCGCCGGCAGCCAGTACAGCACCGGCGGATCGGCGCCGAGCATCGTCGCGAACATCCGCAGATAGCTGTGGCGAGCGACCGTACCGAGCCGTTCGAGATCGCGCTCGGCAAGCGCGCGCTCGGCCTCGAGCGCGAGCGCGGCGTTGTCTTCCACCCACTGCGCGAAGTAAGGCGAGGTAAGACGGGTTCGCTCCATCGCGTCTCGTGAAGTGATCTCTTTTGAGGCATCGGATATCTTGAGCACCACCACACGAAGCTCGGGCCAGTGCGCGGCGGGGTATAGCTGCTCGGCCGCGGCCGCTCCGCGCGACCAGCGCGTGAAGCCGCCGAACACCGCCCGCGCCGCAGACCCCGAACCCACGCGGGCGAGCTCGGACAGCACGGTCGGCGGGAGTGGGGTGCGGTCCGGGGAGGCGCAGGCGCTACACGCGAGCGCGAGCGCGGCGAAACCCGAAGAGGAGCTCGCAAGCCCCGCGGCGGTGGGGAAGTTATTGCCGCTTTCCACCGCGAAGCGAACCGAACTCGCAAGCCGAGCGCGAAGCGCGTCGAAAAACGGCGTGAACCGCTCGACCTTCGCCTCGACTCCGTCGAGCGTAACACGGTCGTGTTCGGCGGCGCGCACCGTGACGCGGCTCATGAGTCGGTTGAGCGTCACCGCGATGCTCGTGGTCGCCGGGAGGTTCGCCTCCTCTGGGCGCCCCCCGTCACCCGGAAGCTTGCCCCAGTACTTCACCAGCGCAAGGCTCGGGTGCGCCGTGGCGCCGTAGCTCGACGAGAGCGAGCTCATGATGAGCTCCGTATCGCGCCCAGCTCGCGAGCGGCGGTCTCGGCGTTGAAGCTCCCGAGCGCCGCTAGCCGCTCCGCAACCTGCGCGATCTCGGCGCCGCGCGCGCCGGCGTTGTAGGCCAGGCGGTTGGCGTGCAACCGCATGTGCCCGCTCTGTATGCCTTCCGACACCAGAGCCGAGACCGCCGCGAAGTTCTGCGCGAGCCCGAGCGCGGCCGCGATCCGCGCGAGCTCGGCGGCGCCGGGGTTTTCGAGCAGCCGGAGCGAGGCGCGCGCTGCGGGGTGAAACGAGGTTGCGCCGCCGACCGTTCCAAGCGCAAGCGGCGCCGAAAACTCGCCGAGGAGCGCATCGTCCTCCACGCGGTACTCGGTGAGCGCGCGGTACGCCCCGTCGCGGGCGGCGTAGGCGTGTACCGCGGCCTCGAGCGCGCGCGTGTCGTTTGCGGTTGCGAGCGCAAGCGCGGTGATCCCGTTCATGATGCCTTTGTTATGCGTAACCGCGCGCTCGGGATCCGAGAGCGCGATCTCGTTTGCGAACACGATGCGCTCGGCGAGCTCGCCGCCGCCGAGACCCCTGCGGCGCAGCTTTGGAAGCGGTACGCGAAACGAAGCGCCCGCCTTCCGTTCGCTGGCGGCGTTGGTTAAGATCGCGATGACGCAGCGGGCGCCGGCGGCGCGCTCGAGCGCCGGGGCGGCGGCTTCCGCGGCGCTGTTGAGCACGTTGGCTCCCATCGCGTCGCGCACGTCTATCACCAGCTCCACGCAGACCGTCCCGCGCCGCGCCGCCGGCCCGGCCTCAACGCGCCGCACCCGCAGGCCACGGAAGCCGCCGCCCCGCCTTCGCATTGAGTCGAGCAGCGGGGCCACCGTCTCGGCTACCTCCGGTTCGGCTGCGCGCAGCGCCGCTTCGCGTTCCGGCGGCACCCCGTCGAGGTAAACCTGCGCGCTCATGAGAGGCTCGTCGGCCCAGGTGCTGAATCCGCCTGCACGGGCGACGATCGCGCCGGCGTAGCCGGCCGCGGCGATCACCGAGGGCTCCTCGGTCGCCATCGGAATATCGACCGAGCGCCCGTCGATTCGAAAGCCCGCCGCAACGCCGAGCGGCAGCGGCATGAAACCGACCGCGCTCTCGACCATCACATCGGCAAGATCGAGGAGCTCGGGGTCCTCGATAAGCGCTCTCCGTTCGGCGCTCGAGAGTTCGAGCGCTTCGCAGAACAGGCGACTGCGGCGGCGAACGTCTTGCTTTCGAAACGATCTCGGAAGCCGCGGCACCGTTACGCTCCCGGAGGTGTCGCGCCGCCGGCGTCCTGTGTTGTCGCGGACCGGAGCGTCTGCACCGCCTCGCCGAAGGCCGGACTGCGCATCAGGCGCCCGTTTCGAAGGTCTGCGACGGTGCGTGAACCGGTCAACAACATTGCGGTTCGAAGCACCTTCTCGTAGCGTTCAACCAGTGCAACTGCCTGTTCGGCGCCGCCTTCGTGCACCGCGCGGATAAACGGAAGCGCATACCCGGCCGCGTGCGCCCCGAGCGCGAGCGACTTCGCCATATCGAGCCCGGTCCGCAGTCCGCCTGAAGCGAGTATACGCCCTTCGGTCTCGGGCTGCTTCTCGAGCGCCCCGAGCAGCACGCCGGTTCCGTAGCCCCAGTCTTGAAACTCCTCGGCCGCGGCCCGCTCTGCCGGCGTCGCGCGATACGCCTCAACCTGCACCCAGTTGGTGCCGCCGCTTCCGGCGAGGTCGATATAGGAAACTCCGGCGTTGATCAAAGCGCGCGCCACGCGCGGCTCGATCCCGAACCCGGTTTCTTTCACGATCACCGGCACCGGACAGCGCTCGGCGAAACGGCGGATGCCGTCGAACACGCCGCGGAAGTCGCGGTCGCCGTCGGACTGAAAGAGCTCTTGCCCGGGGTTGAGGTGAATCGCGATGCCGTCCACCTCGAGCTTCTTGATCATCTCGAAGACCTCGTGGTGCTTCATCTCGCGTGTCTGCACGCCGCCGAGGTTCGCGAAGATCGGCACGTCCGGGGCAATCGTCTTAAACGCGAAGTGATCGAAAACCTCGGGCTTCCGGAAGAGAATGCGGATTGAACCCATCCCGACCGGGATGCGTGCGGCCTGCGCGGCGCGCACGAGCTCCTTATTGGCGCGGTAGCCGGCCTCGGATCCGCCGGTCATCGATGAAATGAACAACGGCAGGCGAATCCGCGTGCCGAGAAACTCGATCGAGGTATCGAGCTCGTCGTCGGATAGCTCAGGGAGCGCTTGGTGCAAAAAACTGAGATGCTCCAAGCCGGAACGCCCGGTCTCCACCTGGTAGCGAGTTTCGTCGAGGCATATCTCGAGGTGCTGCGTCTTGCGCTCGCCGAGGGGGCCGGCATCGTCGCTGCGACCGGGCACGTCTGGGGAGCTGCTACTTGAACGCGTATTCACGGTATCCGTCTTCTCGAATGCCGGAAAGGTAGAATGAACCGCTCGGGATGTTCTCGGACTCCTGTGACACGATGCTGTTGTAGCTTTCGCGTTTCATCGGAGCCTCTATCCAGCGCTCGTAGGTATCGAACGACTCTTCGCAGCTGCGGTTCCAGAGCGAGTTCAGATCCCAGTTCTTGATGACCTCGGGCGCGCCGGCGGCCACTCGGCCGCGCATCACCGACATGGTGTTGCCGGAGCCGTACGACGCGAGCAGGATGCGCTTGCCCACGATCTCGTCGCCGAGCGTTTCGAAGCGGTCTTTGAGGTAGAACGCGAGCGACAAGTACGCCGCGCCGGAGTAGATGTTTCCGATATGCGCGGCGGGCTCGGTGCCGGCGTGAAACCCACGCTCGCGCAAGAAGGCGTCGATCTTCTCGGGCGGTAGCTGAAGATGCTCGCTCAAAAGGCGGTGGACCGCGATCCAGGCCATCTTGTGAAACGGAATGTGAAGCACGAACATATCGGTGTTCTCAAGCGCTTCGCGCGGCTCCTCTCCGGTTCGCTCGCAGTGATCGCGGAACGCAACGTCGAGCGATTCGTGGTAGCACTGTACCGAGTAACCGCCTTTTACCTTGGCGGTGACCGAGTCGAGCGGGCGGAAGAAGTCGTCTACATCGCGCGAACAGTACCCTTGGGTGGAGATATCGAGCTCCACGAGGCGCGGATTGGTCTCGATCAGCATCGCCACCGCCCCGGCGCCTTGCGTGATCTCGGCGGTGGTCGCGGTTTCGTATCGTGCGATATCGGAGCATATCACGATGCCGGTTTCGCCCTGTCGCGCCGACGCCCGCAGCAGTGCGCCGACGCTCATGATCGAGATGGTACCCCCGGCGCAGGCGTGCTGCACCTGGAAGGTTGAGATCGAGTCGGGCACGGCGTGGCCGGCGTTCTGCAGCATCCCTTCTACATACGCTGCAACCGGCTTCGAGAGGTCTACACTGGTTTCGGTTCCGACCGCGAGGTAGCGAAGCTTCGACAAATCCAACTCGCGGTTCTGCTCGAGAAGCGAATGCCCGGCCTGCGCGGCGAGCGTAGCATTATCTTGCCATATCTGGGGATACCGCATCGAGCGCTGGCCGGTGGACTCAACCGCCCGGCGAAGACGGCGTTCCATCTTGGCATCGCCGTTCACACGGTACTCCACCAGCGTATCGAGCTTCATACACGGTTCGGGAATATAAACCGCAAGGTCTCCGATGCCGACTGCGGAGTCTGTCATAGAATGAACCAATCCTTAAGTTAATATTTTATCAAGTGAGTGTAACATGCCGTTACACCTATTGCAAACCTTACGCCTCAAATATAGCAATACCGAGCGCCGGCGTGGCCCGAAATTTGCGCTCTCGTATGATAGTCTTGCAGGCGAACCGGTTTCCCGGGAGAATATCAGGGTATGAAGATTGCCGTACTGCTGTCCGGCGGTGTCGATAGCTCTACCGCGCTCGCGCGCTTGGTAGAGGACGGCCGGAAGGAGATTACCGCTTATTATCTCAAAATTTGGCTCGAGGACGAGATGCGAAGCCTGGGCTCTTGTCCGTGGGAGGAAGACCTCGAGTACGCGCGCGCGGTCTGTCGGCGATTCGAGGTGCCGTTGCAGGTGGTGCCGCTTCAGCGCGAGTACTACGATACCGTGGTGCGCTACGCCGTAGAGGAGCTGGCCGCCGGGCGAACCCCAAGCCCCGACATTTTCTGTAATCGCCGGATCAAGTTCGGTGCGTTTCTCGAGCGCATTGGGTACGAGAGTGTCGACCGGGTGGCCTCGGGCCATTACGCAGGGCTTGAGCACAGCGCCGAGGGCACGCGGTTGCTGCGCGCACCGGATCCGGTTAAGGATCAGACCTACTTCTTGTCGCACCTCACGCAGGATCAGCTTGGGCGAGCTCTGTTCCCGATCGGGGACCTTCAGAAGCGCGAGGTGCGGCTTCTCGCCGAGCGCTACAACCTGCCGAACAAGACGCGCAAAGACAGCCAAGGCATTTGCTTCCTCGGTAACATCCGCTACCCGGAGTTCGTGCGGCATTATCTCGGCGAGCGCGACGGCGCGATCATCGAGCGCGAGAGCGGACGCGAGCTCGGGCGGCACCGCGGCCACTGGTTCTACACCGTGGGTCAGCGTCAGGGGCTCGGGCTGTCGGGTGGCCCGTGGTATGTGGTCGAGAAGGTGCCGGGCGACAACACCGTGATCGTGTCGCACCGCGCCGAGGCAACCGCGCGGGCTCGCGATCGATTCCAGGTCGTCGACCTGCACTGGATTTATGACAGGCCCGCGGGGGAGCAACTCTCGCTCAAGCTGCGCCACGGCCCACAACAGATCCCGTGCCGGATTCGCCCGCTGCGAGGCGCTTCGCGCGGCGTCGACGGGCCGAGCGACGGCACGATGACCGGGGACGAAGACGCGCTCGAGGTCACGATCGAGCGGCCCGACCGCGGTGTTGCTCCGGGGCAGTTCGCGGTGTTCTACGATCGCGAGTACTGTCTCGGTGCCGGACGAATTGTGGTGCCGCCGGGCACCCCCGAAGGCGTCGAGGCCTCAACGGTGCAGACCGATGCGCGTCTTGGTGGTTGAGGACGACCCAAAGATCAGCTCGTTTCTCCTCGACGGCCTGCAGCGCGAGGGGTTTACCGTTCGCGCGGTGGAGCGAGGCGTGGACGCGGTTGCGGCGGTTCAAGATCAAGAGTTCGCGGCGATCGTGCTGGATTTGATGCTTCCGGATATCGACGGCCTGAGCGTTGTCGAGCGTTTGCGCGCCGACGGTGACCGAACGCCGATCTTGATACTGAGCGCCAAGCGTTCGGTGGACGACCGAGTGCGAGGGCTGCGCAGCGGTGGGGACGATTACCTCACCAAGCCGTTCTCGTTTGCCGAGCTTGTGGTGCGTCTCCAAGCGCTGTTGCGACGCTCGGGGTCCACCGCGGCCGGGGTCACGCGGTTGCGCGCGGCGGATCTGACCCTCGATCTCGTATCGCGTGAACTGCGCCGAGGCGGGCAACGGATCGAGCTACAACCCAAGGAGTTTGCGCTGCTCGAGTATCTCTTGCACAATCGCGATGTGGTGCTCTCGAAATCGAGCATCATGGAACGGATCTGGGGATACGATTTCGATCCGCAGACGAACATTGTCGATGTGTTGATCTCGCGCCTGCGATCCAAGGTCGACAAGGGGTTCGAGCCGAAGCTGATCCACACCATCCGCGGGGTGGGCTATGTTCTTAAGACGGATCAACGTTAAGTTCACGCTCGTGCTCGTGGGCGCGTTCTTGCTCGGCGCCGGGTTGCTGTACGCGCTTACCGTGTTCTCACTTGTGCGCTCGCTGCGACAGGAAGACCACACGGCGCTGCGCGTGCGGCTGCTGCAGTACTGGGCGCAGTACGAACTCGACGGGCTCTCGGCGGTGGTGCAGCGGGTTCAAGACGAGCGTTTTCTTCCCGGAGATCCGTTGCATTTCGTGAGAATCGCGGACTCCGGCAATCGTACCCGCGTGTTTCGTGCGGCGGCCGAGTTTGCCCCGCTCGAGCGCGAGCTCGCGTCGTCCGACCGTGTTCGCGGACTCGAGTCGATCGAGGAGTTGCAGGCGCCGGGTTACGCGGTCCCGATAGAGGTGGCGGCGTTGCGCCTCGGCGATGGCGTGGTGCTTCAGGTGGGCTCCGGCACCGAGAACCGCATACGGGTGCTCGGCGTGATCTCGCGTAACTTCATGCTTTCGGCGATCCTGATCGTGGTGGTGAGTGCGCTCGCCGGTATAGCGCTCACCGCGCGTATGCTTCGCCCGCTTGAACGACTCAACACTGCGGTTCGCGCGATCATCGACACCGGAAACATCTCGGGCCGGATCGAGACGCGTGCCGACGGCGATGAGCTCGACGCGCTTTCGGCCTCGTTCAACGAGATGCTCGAGCGCATCGAACGGCTCGTCGGCGGCATGAAAGCCACGCTCGATACCGTGGCGCACGATTTCCGCACGCCGCTGACGCGTCTCCGCGGTATCGCCGAGGTTGCGTTGCGCGGGCCGCAGGACGCCGAGCGCTATCGCGAAGCGCTCTCGGACTGTCTCGAGGAGGCGGAGCAGATGGTTCGATTGCTCAACGCGATCATGGACATCTCGGAGGTGGAGGCCGGGGTGATGAAGCTCGAGCTCGAACCCACCGATCTCGCCGGGCTCGCAGCCGAGGTGGTGGAGCTCTACCGCTACGCAGCCGAGGAGCGTGAGATCGTGCTGCGGGTTACCGTAGGCGCGGCGGATGCGGGCTCCGGAGCGACCACCGCCCCGCTCGACCGTGCACGGTTCCGTCAGGCGATCGCGAATCTGCTCGACAACGCGGTTAAGTACGGCTCGCCGGGCGGCACGGTCGCGGTTACGGTAGGTATGGCTCGTCCCGCCGCCGCGGCCGAACGATCGAGCGCGGCTACGCCGGCGGGGACGGCGTCCGAGCGGTCTCGGCTGGTTCTCGAGGTGCTCGACGACGGCATCGGCATTCCGGCGAACGAGGTGCCGCATATCTGGGAGCGACTGTACCGCGGCTCGGAGGTGCGGTACACTCGCGGGCTTGGGTTGGGGCTGAGCTTGGTGCACGCGATCGTGGCGGCGCACGGCGGTAGCGTAGCGGTCGAGTCGACGCCGGGCGTCGGGAGCCGCTTTCGTATCGAGCTCCCGACCGCGGGTGAGCCCAGTTCCGCGGGCTCGTAACCCGCGGGCTTGTAACCCGCGGGCTCGTGGCCTTTAGCCTTTTGCTCCCGCATTCCCGCATTCCGGCGCACCGAGGCCGCGTCTCGGTATCGCTCGGCGGCGCAAACGCGAACCTTACAAAACTGTAATGCTCCGGTAAGTTCTCGGTAAAGACTCATCGCTATCTTACTCTCGAAGCACCGCATGGTCGCGGTGTTCGTTTCGCACAGGAGTAGTAAGATGAAGACAAAACAGATCGTCGCGATGGTGGCGCTGATGGTGTTCTCGGCGATATTGGGTTCGGTATTCTCGGTGCAGCTGCTCACCCGCTTCGGCGGTGCCGGGGAGCTCGCGGCGCAGGCGGGATCGAGCCGCGATGTGTTTCGCTACGGCGGGGTGGTTCGGGTGGCGGACGACGGGGAGCAACGCGCCGCTGCGGGTCCGCTTGCGATGAACGGTGACGTGCTCGAGCAGTATCAGACCGCGTTTCGTCGTGTCGCCGACGAAGTGATCCCGGTTGTGGTTGAGGTGCAGGTCGTCAATATCGTGAGGCGGCAGTTCCCGAGCTTTCCCTCGCCGTTTGATTTCTTCTTCGGTGAGCCGCGCCGGCCGGATGAGCGCGAGTATCGCCGCCCGGGGCTCGGTTCCGGCGTGCTGGTACAGCGCCAAGGCGACGAGGTGTACGTACTCACTAATCACCACGTCGTCGACGGCTCTGAGGAGATTAAGATCACTCTCGCCGACGATCGATCCTTCGAGGCGAAGTTGGTCGGCAGCGACGAACGGCGCGATCTCGCGGTCGTCAGTTTTGTGACCGATGAGGAGGTGCCGCTCGCGCGTCTGGGCGACTCCGACGAGTTGCACGTCGGTGACTGGGCGTTTGCAATCGGCAACCCGCTTGGGTTTCAATCGACCTTAACCGCGGGAGTGATCAGCGCGATCGGCCGCAACCCCGGGCCGCAGTCGGGCATGCCGACCTTGACCGAGTTCATCCAGACCGACGCCGCGATCAATCGGGGTAACTCGGGCGGCCCGCTGGTGAATCTGCGAGGAGAAGTGATCGGGATCAACACCTGGATCGCGTCGCAGACCGGAGGGAGCATCGGTCTCGGTTTCGCGATCCCGATCAACGTCGCGAAGCGTGCCGTTGAAGGCCTCATTACCGACGGGCGTGTCTCGTACGGCTGGCTCGGCATCACCACCGGAGACGCCGGAGCGGCGGTGCGCGAGGCGATGAAGCTTCCCCCGGCGCAGGGCGCGTTCGTGCACAACGTCTTTCGCGGCTCGCCCGCGCATGAAGCCGGATTGCTGCCGGGCGACTTCATCCTCGAGATCGACGGTCGGCGTGTTGAGAGCAGTAGCGACCTGGTTCGCAGAGTCGCCGATCTGCGTCCCGAGCAGGAATACAACTTCAGCCTTGTGAGAGACGGCGAGCGGGTTGAGGTTCCGATTCGCACCGGCATACGCGCCGAGGAGGCCGAGCTCGCTCGGCAGTCGCAGAACCTATGGCCCGGCCTCGCGTTAACTCCGATCACCGAGGAGGTGCGCGACGACGTAAACCTCGACCGCAACGCCGGAAACGTGATCGTCGGCAGCGTTGTAACGGGCGGACCGGCTCACTCGGCCGGCATTCGGTCCGGCGACATCATTCAGCGCGTCAACAACCGCAGCGTCGGCGACCTGCGCGAGTTCTATCGCTTGGTCAACGATCGTGCACACGACCAGGTGGTATTCCGCATTAGACGCGGCGAGCAAACGCTGGTGCTCGGTCTGGTGTACCACGAGTAGCGCGGCGCGCGGACTGGGCGTGCCGGCGCGCCGCGCGAGATACCGCCGCCGCGCGGCACCCTCGAGGTGCCGCCGCACGGCGGCGCGGCGGCGTGGCGGGGCAACGATCTCAGCGGCGGCGAGGTCTTGGCGTCGTGGTTTTGCGTTCGTGGTTTTGACAGCCGATTCAGGCTTGGGTAAGATCGTACATACCATGGTAAAGACCGACACGGCTTCGGCCGCCCTGTACGCGCCGGAAGGACGCGCGGCGCGGGTCAGCGTTGCGCCGATGATGGATAAAACCGACCGCGATTATCGCTACCTCGCGCGGCTGTTCTCGCCGCATACCGTTCTGTACACCGAGATGGTTTCCCCGCGGGCGATTATGTACGGAGACCGTGAGGTGTTGCTCGGCCACGACCCGGCCGAGCGACCGCTCGCGCTTCAACTCGGTGGAGACGATGCGGAAGAGATGAAAACCGCGATTCGCATCGCCGAGGACTTCGGCTTCGACGAGATCAACCTCAACGTCGGCTGTCCGAGCGACAGGGTGCAACAAGGACGGTTCGGAGCGTGCCTCATGGCGCGGCCCGAGCACGTCGGGCATCTGGTGTCCGAGATGCGCGCCGCCACGGCGCTACCGGTTACGGTGAAGCATCGCATCGGTATCGACGGACTCGAGCAGTACGAAGACCTCGTGCGTTTTGTCGAGTGCGTGCTGCCGGCCGGGCCGGCAAAACTAACGGTACACGCGCGCATCGCGATACTCGGCGGCCTCAGTCCGAAAGAGAACCGAAGCATCCCCCCGCTGCGATACGGCGATGTGTACCGACTCAAGCGCGAGTTTCCCGACCGCTTCATTGAACTGAACGGTGGCGTCACCGAAGCAGCCGAGGTTGTTCGGCACCTCGAGCGCGTCGACGCGGTGATGATTGGGCGTGCGGCCTACGACACCCCGCAGCTGCTCGCGGAGCTCGAGCGTACGGTCTTTGATCCGGCATTCGTGCCGCCGAGCCGCGGAGAGATCATCGAGCGTATGGTGCCGTATATCGAACGCCGCCGGCAAAGCGGACGTCCACCGCACACGGTGTTGCGGCACATGCTCGGAATCTTTGCGTCCCAGCCGGGAGCGAGACTCTGGAAACAGACGCTGAGCGGTGGTATACCGCACGAGGTTGAGCTGCAGGAGTTAATTCGGCGAGCACTCGCGCGCGTGCCGCAGGAACTGCTGCAACGCCCGGTCGCTCACGCGAGTGCCGGGGTGGGAGCGACGCGCGTCGAGCAACGAGCGAACGAGCGTCGAGCGACGCATGAAGCGTCATGAGCCCGCGATATCCGGTGTCGTAACCCACTACCGGGTCGAGAACCGGCCGGGCGCCGGCGAGGAAGCGGTGCTCCGCGAGCGCCTGCAGACGCACGACTGCGGCCGGGTTCTCGACTGCGCCGCCGGTGACGGGCGGTTTCTTGCGTTGCTCGCGGCAAGCTGCGCGCGGTACACAGAGATCGTTGCAGTTGACCCCGACCGTGACGCGCTCGATGAGGCGCGGCGGTCCGACCTTCCGCGCTCGGTACGGTTTCTTCGCGCCGCCGGGGAGGCGCTTCCGTTCGCTTCCGCGTCGTTCGATACCGCCTGCATCTCCGACGGCCTGCACCACGTGAGAAATCCGCTCAAGGTTCTGTCCGAGCTTAGACGAGTGGTGGTGCCGGGCGGGGTTATCATCATAAGTGAGATTCTGCGCGCCGCGGTGAGCGATGCGGCGGCTACCGCGATCCGCCTCCATCACTTCAAGGCCCGCCTCGATCTGCGCCGCGGCGTACGTCATCGTAGAACCCTCTCGGAGCCGGAACTGCTGCG
>PUOW01000067.1 GCA_003552185.1 Spirochaetaceae bacterium | reverse complement strand
GAATCTTAGCGTAACCGATGCCGAGATTGAGAACGTGTCGGCCGACACTATTGATGGTGGCACGTTGGATATCGGTAGTGTTACGCTCCAGTCTGGATTTTCAGATTGGGATATGCGCATTAGTGGGAGTTCAGTTAGTTGGAGAGAAGATGGTGATTGGACTGGGTCTAGCATAAGATATGGCAGGATTGAGCGGCGTGATGGTGACGGGAACGTCGTAGATTATAGGGAAGGTATTATTCTACGCTCCGTGAGCGGTGAACTTATCGTTAATAACGAAGATCCCACACTCATAGAAAGGACGTATTACGAGCCGACCCCAGATGCTGGGGTGCAGCCGGTATTTGTCGCCCTGGGGGATCGGTCCCACACCCACGACTATGCACACGAAGACCACAGCCATAACGAATACCACAGCAGCCGTGCAGACATGGAAGGCGCTGTCAGTAGCAGCTTTGGAACTTTTAGCATTGGTAACAGTGTGGATTTTGGAAGTGATTTGATCTTCGATGATACGACAGATTTGGTCGTACCCACAAATAACAATACCCGGGTTAGGAGTGGCGGTGGCGACGAAATTATCCTTTGGCGAGACAATGTCGCCTCTGACAACCATGCCGGCATTAAGTCTGATGCGACCTACGACCGGTCAACCACCGCTAGTGCCAATATGCATATCACTGGTGCCGCCAACTTTTCGAGGTCGACCAGCTCTGCCAGAGTTAAGTCGGCTATCGAGACTCTTGAAACCGAAAGGGCAGAGAGCATTGTAGATTCGTTGAGGCCTGTTTGGTTCCGTAGCACCGCCGATATGGGCCGGAAGGACTGGTCATTTTACGGCTTTATTGCGGAAGAAGTAGCTGAGGTCGATCCCAGGTTGGTAGACTGGGCTCCCAAGGTCAAAGGTGCATATGATTGGTATGAGATGAAAGGTATTGACCCCCCTAAAAAATCCCTTCGGCCAGAGGGTGTTCAGGAGGGGAAAATAACAGCTATGCTGACGTCTTATGTTCAGACATTAAAGGCGAGAATTGAGTCTCTCGAATCGAGACTGGCGGAAGGTGAGGAATGAGCTACGAACTTGACTTTCAATGGGACCCCGATAAGATGATGATCAAACAAATCATCTCTGACAATGGCGAAACCATTTTAGAGAGAGATATTGATCCGATGGAAGTTGCCCGGTTGGGGCACCCTGTGATGAATGACGTTATCGACTGGGCTGAATCTGAGCATCCAACCCTTTTTGGGGGTGCAAGTGACTGGACATATTCCGATGTTGTTGCGGCTTACAAAAAGTTAAAACGGATGGAAAGAGCGGTAGAAGCTTATAGGTACTATAAAGATCCAGAAGACGAAGAAGAGGACTAACAATGCAAATTCAGCCAAACAAGATTATTGAGCGTCAGGATGAAGAGATTAATCAGCTGACCAAGAAAAACCGTTTGCTCTCTCTTATGGTGGAAGAGCTGCAGCAGCAGCTAGCTCAAGCAGAGCAGAGCGGTAAAGACGGTTCCGACAGCTTGGACAGTGAGTAGCCAGGGAACCATCTTTACTATGACACAAAAGCCTATGAAGAGGTGTGCCTGATATGGCCTTGGTTGATTTCTTGCCCGTCTCTCGACAGGGCGGCGACGATCCGGCATATGAAGATGCTGGTGGGGTTCAGGCGTTTAACGACCCTGACCTAAAGCGTGCCTATCGCACCCGTGTGCGAGGTCTTCAGTTTGGTGGGTTCCTTCGTGGAAAACGCCGTGCGTTTGAGCAGTCCCCATACGACCTTGATCGCATTATCAAGGCAGCTGATACCGATTCCTATATCCGACAGGGGCTAAGCAAGTATAGGGAGCTACTTTGGAAGAACGGATGGGATATCACTGGCGACAACTACGAGGCCGTTGAATATCTATACCGTCGCCTGGATTTTATTCAGCTGACGATGGGTAAGTCGTTCAACGAGCTGCTTGTGGAGCTGGGCGAAGAACTGGTCAAGTTCAACAACGCATTCCTCGTGAAGGCGAGAGGTGATGTCGCGCCGTACTTCCCAGAGCCGCTTCATCCCATTAATGAGCGTGGGCCGATCGCGGGCTTCTACCTGATCCCGGCCCAAACTGTTGAGATCGCACGCACCAAGAACAACCAAACCATTGCTTACCGACAAAACCCTGATGAGGGCATGATCTCTTGGGGCTCGAAAGAGCTTCCCACCTGGGATGCAAAGGATGTAATCCATTTCGCAATTGATCGCCCCCCAGGCAAGGCTTTTGGCACTCCTTTCTTGGTTACTGCACTTGATGATGTTATTGCGCTGCGGCAGCTAGAGGAGGATGTCCAGAACCTCGTTCATAAAGAGCTTTTTCCGCTTTACAAATATGTTGTAGGTAACGAGGAGAACCCTCCCAGCACTGGGGAGATTGAGGCAGCTCGCGCAGAGCTGGAGCAGATGCAGTCTGACGGTGGCGTGGCAATGCCGTACACTCACGACCTTGATGTGGTGGGCGGTGACCACAATGCTTTGGATGCTTCCAGCTATGTTCACTATTTCTTGATTCGAGTGTGTGCTGGGCTTGGCCTGTCACCTCACCATTTGGGGATCATCGAGTCTGGTGGGAATCGATCGGTAACTGACCGCCTTGATATCGCACTCTACGACAGAGTTAAGAGCTATCAGCGGTATATCGCCGAGAAGATTCAGTTCCACATCTTTAATGAGCTGCTCTTGGAGGGAGGGTTCGAGCCGTTTGGGCATATTGAAGGTGGAGGCACTGACAAGTGCTACTTCAGATTCCGGGAGATCGATGTCGATACTCAGATCAAGGTTGAAGAGCATCATCTCCAGCTTTACAACAGCAATCTTCTCACCATGTCAGAAACCCGTGCGAAGATGGGGATTGACCCTGAGCCTGATGACGAATCGCAGCTCCAAGCCGCTGTGATGGCTCGCCATGAAGTTGGAGCGGGTGAAGGTAATGGCGGCGGGGCAAATAACGCTTCAAATCGCCCGGGTGCTCAAACGCCATCTCGTGGAGGTCGGAAGAACCCTCCCAACACCACTCGGGGGACCGGCAATAAGATGAGGCCTGCGAATCAGCATGGGCAGCGTAACTCTCCTAATGTGCGTCATGATATAATTGACAGCACAACAGTTGAAGCAGCAAACCTGCTCAGCGAGATCGAGGAGAATGACGATGTTTAAAGAGTATAGCAATGTGAACGACCGGACACTAAACAACCAACTGCGGCGGTATGTCAGTAGCGGTCAAAACGATATGGCTG
>PUOW01000131.1 GCA_003552185.1 Spirochaetaceae bacterium | reverse complement strand
GCAGCGCGAAGCCGCCCACACCGCCGGAGGCGCCGTTTACAAGGATCACTGGGGCCGCTTCGATGTTTGGCGTGAGCGATAAAGCGCGGTCGGCGGTCAGCGCCGCGAGCGGTACGGCTGCGGCCTCAAGATGTGTGAGTTGCGGAGGTTTCCGCACCAACAGCCGCTCGGGCACCGCGCGGTACTCGGCGAAGCACCCACCTTCGAGGGGGTTCACCATCGCAAACACCTCGTCGCCCACGGCAAACTCGCTCACCTCGACACCGGTTTCCACCACTTCTCCGGAGAGATCGGCCCCGGGTATACGCGGAAAGCGTCTGCCGCTCAGCACTCGCAAATCGCCGCGGCGAATCTTCCAATCGATCGGATTAACGCTCGAGGCACGCACGCGCACCATCACCTCACGCGCCCCCGGACGGGGGAGCGGAACCTTCGTGGTCTCTATCTCCTCGACGCTACCGTAGCTTCGGTACACCGCAGCCTGCATCACATCGGCCGTTTTCATGGCGCTCTCGTCTGCTCCTCGTCTCAAGCTCCGAGCCTCGTCATAGTAGTGGCGAACGCGCGCTCCGGTCAATAAACGCTCCGGTCGATCCGGTCGATCCGGGCCGGTAGATAGCCGACTTTTTTGGGGGAGGCTTTGGGGGTGACTTTGGCGGTGAGGCCCTTGCGGCGACGCCGGTCGATGCGTATGCTTACCCCTGTGAACCCGAAACCTCATGACTCGCAACAAGCGCACGACCCGGACGGCACAACCGAGCTCGATCGTACGGCCGGCTCCGAGGCGTCGGTCGCGTTGATCATCACGGGCGGAACCTTCGACAAGGCCTACGACTCAATCCGAGGGGAGCTTACCTTATCGAAGACACACCTGCCGGACATCCTCGCGATGGTGGGTTGTACGGTTTCGGTTCGCCCGGTAGTAGAAACCCTCAAAGACTCTCTCGAGATGACCGACGAGGACCGCGCCGTGATCGCCGCGGCGTGCGCCGACGCGCCTGAGCAACAGGTCATCGTGACGCACGGCACCGATACCATGACCGAGACCGCCCGCGTGCTTCGTGAGGCCGAGCTCGGGAAAACTATCGTGTTCACCGGTGCGATGGTGCCGTTTGCGGTAAACGGGAGCGACGCGCTGTTCAACCTCGGCGGCGCGTTTGCGGCGGTGCAGACGCTGCCTGCCGGGGTGTACGTGGTGATGAACGGGCGAGTGTTTCGATCCGACCGCGTGCGCAAGAATCGCTCGAGCGGCGTGTTTGAGGCAATCGACGGTGATGCATGAGCGCTATTCTCGGCAAATGCGGGTGCGCGGCATTGGAGAGAGCGGGCAGCGGTGTATTGAGGCGGGGCGCGTCGGGGGGCTGGGACTCGGCGCCCTCGGGAGCGTATCAGCGAACGCCCTTGCGCGGGCCGGCGTAGGATATCTGCGTCTCATAGACCGAGATATCGTTGACCTCTCGAACTTACAGCGCCAAGTGTTGTTCAACGAAGAAGACGCCGCTGAGGCGAGGCCGAAGGCCGTGGCCGCGGCTGAACATCTTCGCGGAGTTAATTCAGAGATTGCCATCGAGGCGGTGGTACAAGAACTCGATGCCGGCAGCATAGAAGAGTTGATCCGCGACCTCGACGTGGTGGTAGACGGCAGCGACAACTTCGAACTGCGGTATCTCGTGAACGACGTCTGCGTGAAACACGGCCGGCCGTGGGTATACGGCGGAGCACTCGGGTCGTACGGCATGACTACAACGATCATTCCCGGACGCACGGCGTGTCTGCAGTGCTTCATCGGGCCGATGCCCGAGCCGGGCTCGATCGAGACATGCTCAACCGCCGGGGTGCTCGCTCCGGCGACCGGCGTGATCGCAAACACGCAAGCAGCCGAGGTGCTGAAGCTATTGGTTGGAGCTCCGCCGCGTGAGAGTGTTCTGATCTTTGATCTGTGGAGCGGGCATGCCGACGTCGTGGAGTTGCACCGAGCGCCCGACTGCCCGGTCTGCGTGCACCGGAGGTTCGAGCATCTGGAGCGCACGGAAGCGACGCGTGTTCGGGTGATGTGCGGCGAGGACACCGTGCAGGTGAATCCGCGCCGGCGCGCGAAGCTCACGCTTACGAGAGTAGCTGAGCAGTTGACGGAAATCGGAAGGGTTCGCGTGCACGACGGTGTTCTCAGGTTCACCTATGAGGGGCTCGATGTAACGCTGTTCTCGGACGGACGCGCCCTAATTCGAGGTGCACGCGACGAAGCGCACGCGCTCAGCCTTTACACCGAGTACGTAGGGCTTTAGAAGCGCGCACTGAGAACCGCGCCCTGAGACGCACGTCTCACGGGTTGGCTCGGCGCGACCGGCTCGCGGACCGTTGCCGAACCGCGTGCAGGCGGTTACGCGTGCACGGGTTGCTCGATCAAGCGGTCTAGGCGTGCAGGGACACGCCGCACCGTGCGACCTTCGAACTCGTCCTCCACGCTCAACCCCGCAGTGAGCCGGGGCGGAAGCGCGGCGTAGACCGTGTCGGAAACCGATAGATACCCCGCGGGTGTGGCCTGCTTCTCGAGATGCGCCGCGAAGTTGATGACCTCCGAGACGATCGACCCGGTATCGCCCGCGAAACGAAGCTTCCCGGCGTCTATGCCGATGCGGACCGCGATTTCGGCGTCTATACCGCGTTCGGCGAAGCTGTTGAAGATCGGCAGGGTGCGTTGTAGCTCAAACGCAAACTGTACGGCTCGAATCTCGTGGTGCTTGAACGCAAACGCGACGATTCCTCCGTCGCCGCTCCAGCTCCATACTCGACCGTTGTACTTGCGAAGCTTCTCATCCAAGAGCTGCCGAAACCGAAAATAGAGTTTGCGAACCTTACGCATCCCGTGTTCACGAACGAGCTGCGAGTTCTCGGCGATATCGATACTCGCAACGCTGACCGGGTAGTTGCGCCCGTCGCGCAACGATCCCCAGTTCGGAAGCTCGCTCGGGTCGGATTTTATCGAGATCAGCCTGCGCTTTTCGAAGTCATACACCATTCCGGTCTTGGTGAGGTTCTCGAGAAGCAGCTCGATACCCTCGACCGTGACGATACGGCCGAGCAAGCGAGCTCCGTCTGTCTCCACCAAGAGGTGGATGAGTTCGCTATAGCAGTCGCGTTGCCGACAAAGATTCAGGAGAGCCTCGGCGGCTCGCCGTGGTGGTACGGTAATGTGTCGGTGTTCGTTGAGCTCGTCGTGAACATCGAACTCTCCGAACACAAGCCTCCCGAGCTCCTCGATCTGGTTCATCTTGAAGTTCTCGGCAAGCAACTCGATTAAATCTTTCTCTAGCGCTACGTCAAGCATGGTGCGATCCCTCAGAGTGCATAAGTGATGTGACTTGGGTAAAAATAACTGCGTGCGCCGGCCGGTCGCCAACCGCAGCACTACGGTAACCCGCTTCGGGTCGTTCTGTCTATCCTCGGTGTATAAAAAAATCGACGCAGATCTTCACACACAGCACCTCGGAACACCCAGCGGACCCACGACACCCGTCGGATTGCGGCTTCTCCGGGGGCTCCCCACCGGGGGGGCTCCACCGGGGCTTACGCGGCCACCCAAGAGCGTGCCGTGGCCGCCACGCGCACGCCCTGTTTCAGTACCAACACACAAGGCGAACTCAGAAGGCGGACTCAGAAGGTAGGGAGGCGATGACGAAATTTACACCACGAGGAACAAATGATCGAACTATGGGTTGACGATTTCTTGCCGATCAACTACATTAACCGTGCAAACCGTATCGAAATGCGGCTTGTATTCACCTACAGCAACCAAGCGTAGGAACTCATCGTGAAGTAACAACCGCTGAGGCCGGCGGTGCGCCTGTCCGCACTCGGGCCGATACGAAGGGTTGCCGGGCTACCTGTGCGCAACGACACACCGGCATTCACGGAGTGGGCACCAGGCGGTTGCGGGTGCGTCGACCGCGAACCGACGCCGGCGCGTGGCGCCTCGGTTTACGGGATATGCCGGTTCGAGTCCGGCCGGTCGAGAAAGGGAAATAGCAGCGAAAGAATAGGTAAGTTGCTATTTGAAAACAGAAAAGGGAAAGTTTCTGGCCCACTACTATGTAAGGAGGACGACCATGATGTTTGCCGTTCTTGCCATTGGTGGACTGGTGCTTGGATTGGCCGTTACATGGGTACGCGTCGCGAACGAACGCGTGTTCATCGAAGACTAATCGCACCCTGTAATTGCTGCAAGCCCTTCGGCCGACTCGGGTATACGAGCCGGCGCAGAAGGGCTTTTGCATTTCAACGCCCCGGGACGTTCCGCGCCCCGGGCCGTTCCGTGGGTCGGAGCGAGGGCTACGCTAAGGTGTACAGAGAGCGCGGGGTGATCTCCTTGACGTAGATATGGGCGAACCGTCCGCTGTCTTGGTGAGGCTCGGGATTCGGCATGCTGCCGATCGAGAAGAAATACAGAATGTCGTCCATGTCCGGCTGCGAACGAATCAACGAGTAGCGCACGTAAAGCCGATCGTGCGGCTCGCTTCGTCCAAAAAAGACGACTGCATTGCGCACATCGGGATCGGCAATCTCGCGCAGTATATGTCGCAGCCCACCGTAGTACGCTCCGCGCCGATCGATGAGATGCAGCGTATTGGCGTGATCGAGGTAGTACAACTCGAAGACGCCGGCCTCGGAGGGAATTGAGGTGTTGACGCGGTGCTTCTCGAGGTGTAGAAAATCGGTCCAGCGGATTGTGTAGTAAACCGAGCTGTCCTTGATACGACGCGTCACGCGTGCTTCCATATGCTCAACGAGTGTAGCATAGGCGAAGCGCGCTATGCCACCGCACCCCGAGATCTCGGGTATTCTGATCTATTCGAAGGAGCGCGCACCATGAGACAGCCCACCGCTTTCGTTAACTCCGGACTTCACCACGTCGGTATCGGCGTTCGCGATCTCGAGGCCACGAGCGCCTGGTATCGAACACACCTTGGGTTCACAAAGGTGGTTCACGACGTTACCGACGACAGCGCCCAGCTCGGAGAGCTGACCCGAGGCGAGGTGTGGCAGCAACGTCGTCGGTTGGTCTTCAACCCGTACGGCGGCGCCGGCATTGAGTTCATTCAGTTCATCGGCCGTGAACCGCGCGGTGCGCAGTTCGAACCGGAACTTGGTGATATCGGTATCAGCGCGGTTCGCGTAAAGGTAGCGAACATCGAGCACAGTTACGAACGGTTTCGCCGGCTCGGAGAAACCGTGATAAGCGCGATAGTAGAGGACTACGGAGGATGGCGGAGCTTTTTCGTGCGCGATAACGAAGGGCGCATGCTGCAACTGGTGGAAGCCGAGGACTGGTTTCGAAAGCCCTCGCGCAAACGCAACGGAGGTGTGTGCGGCGCCTTGATATCAACATCCTCGAACGACGACGGGCGTGTCCTGTTTGAGGATCACCTTGAGTACAGCGCTGCGGTCTACAACGAGGTAGGAGTATTCGGCGACCTGTTGGAGCTGCCGGGTGGAAAGAAGCAGTTTCGGCGCGTACAGCTCAAGCAGAGCATGCCGCGAGTCGGACGTTTCGCCGAGTTCTTCGGAGCGGCGCGTTTCGAGCTGCTGCAGGAAGAGGGTAAGACGCATCGCCACACACGATCGGGACTCGTATGGGGCGATCCCGGTTTTGTCTACATTGCGTTTGAGATGGCTCCGCTTGACGCAGCGGCGGAGTTTTTTTCGCGCCGCCACTATGACGTACCGGCGATGCCCCAAGCGGTGAACGCGCGCCGGCCGCCGGCGCGATTCGGCGTGCTCCGAGACGCCGATCGCTTGGCGCTAAAGCTGATTCAGACCGATCGCTTACCGATTCTTCGCGGACGCGTAACGCTGCCGCTGTCGGAAAACGGACCGTGGCGAAAAACACCCCGCCGAACGCTCCGGTGGCTGTTGTGAACATCGCACCGAGCGAGTTCCGGCTACCCGGCTACCCGGCCGCCGCCTATGCGGGCCCGCCGTCGGGCTCGGGGTCGCCTGGTTCGTCGGGCTCGCCGGGCGGCCGCTCGGCCTCGAAGCGGGCGCCGGCTCTGATATCGGCGTACACCTGCAGCACCAGCGGTTCGTACTCCTCGGGCGCTTCGAGGTAGCCCCACGCGGCCATCTGCGATTGAAACAAACTGCCGTAAGCGCTGTCGTGATAGCTTTGAATGATATGAGGTACGCGCTGCTCGGTGAGGTATGCCGACAGCAGCTGCGCCTCCACCTCGTGCTCGATCTCGAGAACCCGCTTGTATCTTCTGTCTCCGGGAGTATCGTCGGTCATGGTGTTTCACTGTAGCGGATGCTCACGACATCCGCAAGGCGACGGGCGAGCCCAGAGCCCGAGCCAATCGAGCCGGAGGCCGGGCTCAGGCCCGAAGCCAGGCACGAGATCGCCGGGCGGCAGGTCCGCCGGCGCCGTCTCCGCGAGTACGCTACATGTCTTCATGCGGGGGGGCGTAGCCGAGATTTCCGGAATCTAAATCTTCAAGTATTCCTATTCCGTGTGCCGGCTCTTGACCCGTTCTTGACAAAATTGGGGGGCTCGACTAAGGTTTAAGGCTAACATTGAGTAGAGTGGAGGGAGCCAATGCACATAGTGTTGTGGCTGGGCCTTCCTCTCGCCGGCTTAATTCTAGGTTGGACCATCAGATGGCTATATGCCAGATTTCAACTGTCGTCTTCCGAACAGAAGGCGGAACGAGTACGCAGAGACGCAATAAAAGAAGCTGAAGCCCAGAAGAAGGAGATCATTCTTGAGGCCAAGGATGAGTTGCTACAAGAGCGCAACACTCAGGAAAACGAGCTCAAGGACCGCCGCCTTGAGCTTCAGCGCTTTGAAAACCGTCTGCTCCAGAAAGAGGAAAGCCTAGATAAGAAGATTGCTTACGTTGAAAAACAGCAGCAAGGGTTCTTAGACCGCGAGAGGAAGATTGCGCAGCAGGAGGAAGAACTAGGCAAGCAGGAAGAAACCCTGCAACAGGAGCTCGAGCGAGTCTCGGGCATGACGGCCGAGGAAGCGAAGCGTGTCTTGATGTCTTCAATCGAGGACGACGCACGGCACGACGCTCAGGCCACGATCAATAAAATCGAACAAGAGGCGAACGCAACTGCAGAGAAACAGGCGCGCGAGATACTCGTCGGAACCATACAACGCATTGCGAGTGAGGTGAACGCCGAGGTCACGGTAACCTCGGTGAGCTTGCCGAACGACGAAATGAAAGGCCGTATCATCGGTCGCGAAGGGCGCAATATACGTACGCTCGAGACGCTCACCGGCGTCGATATCATCATCGACGACACGCCGGAGGCGGTGGTGGTGTCGTGCTTCGACCCGGTGCGCAAAGAAATAGCGCGTCGCTCGCTCGAGCGGCTCGTGACCGACGGGCGCATTCACCCGACGCGAATCGAAGAGGTGGTTCAAAAAACCACCCAAGAAATCAGCCAAGTCATCTACGACGAGGGCGAGAAGGCGCTGTTTGATCTCGGCATCCACCACGTTAAGCCCGACGGCATTCGCGCGATCGGAAGGCTGTATTTCCGCGCGAGCTACGGCCAGAACGTGCTTGCGCACAGCAAAGAGGTCGCGGTGTTCTCGGCGATGCTGGCCGCCGAGGTGGGCGCAGACCGCGAGATCGCGAAGCGCGGCGGCTTGCTCCACGATATCGGTAAAGGCATCGAGAGCAACGGCGACTCAAACCACGTTGAGCTCGCGGTCGATCTCGCGAAGCGCCTCGATGAGGACGAACGCGTGATCAACAGCATCGCGGCGCACCACGGCGACGTGCCGCACAACTGCGTGGAGTCGGTGTTGGTTCAGATCGCCGATGCGCTGTCGGCCTCAAGGCCCGGAGCGCGCCGAGAGACGCTCGACAACTACATTAAGCGCCTCGAGAATCTCGAGCGCATCGCGGAAGACTTCACCGGTGTCGAGAAAGCGTACGCGATCCAGGCCGGACGCGAGCTTCGCATCATGGTGGATCACGAAAAGGTCAGCGACGGCGAGGCGAAGGAGATCGCGAAATCGATCGCCAAACGGATCGAGTCGGAGCTGCGGTACCCCGGTCGCATCAAGGTGACGATGATTCGCGAGACGAGAATCGTCGAGTACGCGCGTTAGGGACTGCATGGGAAAGACAACCACCATCCTGGCGCTGGGTGACGTAATCGGCCGCTCGGGCTTTCGAGCGGTCGTTACGAGCCTCGCCGGCATTCGCAAGCGACACGGTGCGGATGCCGTTGTGCTCAACGTCGAGAACAGCGCCGACGGGTTCGGCGTTACCGAGGAGCTGGCCGGCAAGCTCCTCGACGCCGGGGCCGACGTTCTCACTACCGGAAACCACGTCTGGCAGAAGAAAGAGGTGCGTCAGTACCTCGACCGCGAAGACTACATCCTGCGCCCCGCGAACTACCCCGGCGGGGCTCCTGGGCACGGCAGCTGTGTGTTCGAACACCGCGGCCTGGTGCTCGGCGTGGTCAACCTGCAAGGGCGTCGACGGATGCCGCAGACCGATTGCCCGTTCAAGCTCGGCCGCGATATCGTGCGCAAGATGCGCTCTCGCACGCGCTGCATCTTGGTCGATTTCCACGCCGAGGCGACCGACGAAAAAGAGGCGCTCGGGTTGTATTTGGACGGCGAGGTCTCGGCGGTTTTTGGAACGCACACCCACATTCAAACCGCGGACGAGCGCATCCTCCCGAACGGAACGGCGTATATCACCGATATCGGTGCAAGCGGCCCGATCGAGAGCGTGATCGGATTTCAACCCGATATCAGCATACAGCGCTCGCTGACACAACTGCCGCTGCGCAATGAGGTCTCGGACAACCGTGCCGCGATACACGGAGTGAAGATCGAGATCGACACCGAGAGCGGCCGTGCCGTCTCGATCACCCGCATTCGTGAGGAATCGCTGGTATAGAGGTCGCTGCTACAGCGGCAGGCGGCAGGCGGCCGGCGCGGAGCCGCCGCGCGCCGGCCGCGCCTGTGAGGCGCCGAGATGAAACGCAAACCGCTCCTGCAGCTTCTGCAAACCCACTACCCCGATTACACCAAAGACCGACTGCTCGCCGCGGTGCTGTGCGGCGAGGTGCGTGCCGGCGCCGAAACGGTACGAGACCCCAAGCGCCTTCTGCCGATCGATACCTCGCTCGAGCTCGTCTCGACACCGCGCTACGCCTCGCGCGGCGGAGATAAACTCGAGCACGCGCTACGCGCAGTTGAGTTTGCGATTGAAGGCCGCGTCTTCCTCGACGCCGGAAGCTCGACCGGGGGGTTCACCGACTGCCTTCTGCAGCACGGAGCGCGGGTTGTGCACGCCGTCGACGTGGGCTACAACCAACTCGAGTACCGACTGCGCCAAGACGAGCGCGTGGTGGTACACGAGCGCACCAACATCTCCGCGGTCACCGAGCTCAAGCCGCAACCCGACCGCGCGGTGGCCGACCTCTCGTTTCGCTCGCTTCTCGGGATCACCGGTCATATTCTCGATCTCACGCGGGAACGGCTCGCGCTGGTGTTGTGCAAACCGCAGTTCGAGCGGCAGTTTGCATCGCCGGCCTCACGCGAGTCGAGCGTTCCGCGAGCGAGAGCGTCGTACGGCTCGCGAGATGCACGACCACCGCGCGGTGCGCAGCACGACGAGTTCGACGGCGTTGTGCGGAACAGCGATCAGATTGTCGCGGTTGTGGAGCGCACGGTGGCCGCGCTCGAGCGGGAAGGGGTGATGGTTCCGGCCGCCGCCCCGTCTGTAGTGAGCGGGCGCGCGGGCAACCGCGAGGTGTTTCTGCTCGTGGCGCGCCCGAGCGCCGAGGTGATGCTGCGTTTCGCAGAGTCTGAGTATCGAAAACGACGTGACGCCGCGATCGCGGCGGTTCGGGATCTTCTGGGCTAACCGAAAGACTCACGCTGCAGCGGCTCTTCGACGTACACCCCGGCGGCGCCGAGATACCGCGTGCGCTCTCCCTCGATCAGGATCTGTACGCGCTCAACCGTCGGAAACTCGGTGGTGGAGTACACCACCTGCTTCAACTGCGCGACAAGGCCTTCCACACCCATGGTGTTGAACTGAAACGACTCGCTGAAGTTAAGGTAGGCGGTGCCGTCGCGCACCCAAGCGGAGATGAGCTCGGCCTCGTCCGGAATGAGGTTGAGATACCCGGAGTTTAGCTCCTCAAGCGTGGGGCCGCGCATGAGCTCGCGCAGCGTCGCGGTCATGGGGCTGTCGGTAAACCGCACACGCCGCTCTACGCGCTCGGGATAGATCTGACCTTCGTCGGTGACTCGGATGAAGTAAATGCCGTAGCGGCGCTCGCGTTCGTCCGGCTCATCTTGCTCCGGGGTCTCCTCGGCCACCTCCGGCTCGTCGTGTTCCTCGGCCTCATCCGGCTGGGGCTCGGTTTCGGCGTCCTCGGCTCGCCGGCGCTCGCTCGTGGTCGGATGGTCGGGATCGGAGCCGTCGGGGCTGCCGGGCTCCGGAATAGTCTCTATCTCGGGAGCTTGATCCTCGGGCGCCTCCTCGGGCTCGTCGGCCGGGCGCTCGTCCTCGGCCGCGGGATCGGGTTCCGGCCGGTCGCCCGAGATGCGCTCGGTGATTGTATCGCCCAAGCCGGTGCGCTCAACAACGTCGCGAATATCGGCTCGGTGGTACAAATACAGCACCACCACGAACAGGATGAACACCATCCAAAAGAGTACGCCGAAGTGAGTTTTCCGTTGATTCCGTTTGCGCGCCATCTCGTCTAGAAGTATCGGCAGAGGCGCTTCAAGTTTGACAGCGTTCCGAAAAAAGACGTATAGTTTCGAGACAATGAACGAGATCAACGGCATATCGGCTTCCCCGGGCATCGCGATCGGGCAGGCCTTTCTCTATCTCGACGATACACCAACGATCCCGCGCTACAAGATCGAGGAATGGCAGATTGCGAACGAGTTCGAGCGCTTCACGATCGCCGTTGATAAGGCACTCACCGAGTTGCGAGGGCTGCAGAACGACGAAAACGGCGGAGAGGCGAACCAGCATGAGCTGCTCGACTCGCACGTCTTGATGCTCAGCGATCCGGAGCTTTCCTCAAGCATCGACGCTCGTCTGCGGAAGAACCGGCTCAACGTTGAGTGGGTGCTGTATCGGTTCATTCAGGAGCAGACCGAGAAGCTGCAGCGCGCGGAGGATCAGTACCTCAGGGAGCGCACCGTCGACATTCATGACGTTGCGAAGCGCGTGCTCAATCATCTGATGTTTCGCGAACGTATCTCGCTCGCCGACTTAACGCAAGAAGTGGTGCTGGTTGCGCACGAACTCATGCCGTCCGACGCAATCGCGATGAACAAGCGCATGGTGAAAGGCATTGCGCTCGACGCCGGCGGTAAGACGTCGCACACCGCGATTCTCGCGCGCGCGTTTGAGATCCCGGCGGTGCTTGGGCTGTCGCGCATCTCGAAGCTGGTTAGTACCGGTGACGAGATCATCGTCGACGGCAACCGCGGTCGCGTAATCACCCATCCCGACGAGAAGGCCAAAAAGCGCTACGTGAGAGTGCAGCGCGAATGGCGACAGCGTGAAGTCGAGTTGATGGGGCTGAACGAGTTGCCGGCCGAGACTCAGGACGGCAAGCTGCTCGCGCTCAAAGCCAACATTGAGGTTCCTGAGGAGGTCGATGCGCTCGCATCGCACGGCGCCGACGGAGTGGGGTTGTACCGCTCGGAGTTTCTTTTTCTGCGAGGCCGCGGATTGCCGTCCGAGAACGAGCAGTATCAAGCCTATTCGCAGGTCTTGACCGCTCTCGGGGATAAACCGGTGACGATCAGAACCTTAGATCTCGGAGGCGACAAGATTGCGCCGGTTCTCGGAGGGTTCAGCGAGCAAAACCCAATTCTTGGGTGGCGGGCGATTCGTTTCTGCCTCACTCGGGTAGACCTCTTCAAGATACAGCTGCGCGCGTTGCTGCGCGCTTCGTTACACGGCGATCTGCGCATCATGTTTCCGATGATCTCGGGCGTCGAGGAGCTCAATCGGGCCTACGAAATCCTCGAGGAGGTGAAGACCGAGCTGCGGTCGGCCGGGGTAGAGTTCCGTGAGCAGATTCCGGTCGGAATCATGATCGAGGTTCCATCGGCTGCGATGACCGCCGATATTCTTGCACACAAGGTTGATTTCTTCTCGATCGGAACCAACGACCTCATTCAGTACACCATCGCGGTAGACCGCGGCAACGAAAAGATCGCCTATCTCTACGAACCGTTCCACCCCGGAGTGCTGCGGCTGCTCAAGAGCGTTGTCGACAACGCTCACGAGGTGGGGATTCCGGTCGGGATGTGCGGTGAGATGGCGGGCGATCCGCTCGCAACCGTAATTCTGCTGGGGCTCGGGATCGATGAGTTCAGCATGAGCTCGGTCGGCATTCCGGAGGTGAAGCGCATTATCCGTTCGGTAACGGTCTCGGAAGCCGAGGAACTCTTCGGCACCGTGATGGAGATGAGGTCGTATCAAGAAGTGGACACCTTCGTAGCCGATGTCATGCAGAAACGATTTGATGTGAAGGTGTACTAACCGAAATGTTTCATGTCGCGATCGCCGGCCGCCCGAACGTCGGCAAATCAACATTGTTCAACAGGCTCATCGGTCGGCGACGCGCGATCACCGAGCGCACGCCCGGCGTCACGCGCGATCCGGTGAGTGCTCCGGTGGAGCTCGACGGGGTCACGATTGTGTTCACCGATACCGGCGGCTACACCGCCGGTGATGCAGCGATAGACCGCCGCGTCTCCGACCGCGCGCTCGCGGTGGTCGCCGAGGCCGACTGCGTCCTGCTCCTGCTCGAGTATCAACAGGTCACCGCCGAGGACGAGCTGTTTCTTGAGGCGATCAGACGCTATCGCGACAAAGTACTGCTAGTGGTCAACAAGATAGACACCCCCGAACGCGAGCACGGCGTCTACGAGTTCTACCGCTACGGCTTCGAGCCGGTGCTCGGCGTCTCGGCCGAACACGGACGCGGCATCGACGAACTGAAGACCGCGCTGCTCGACCGGCTGCTGCGGAGCCGCGGAGAACAAGACGAACAAGACGAACAAGAACAAGAAGCCGGGCCGCGGGTGGGCGAGGCCGGTGAAGTACCGACGGCGGCCGAGTTCCCTGATACCGCGCCGGTTGACGGTGAGGCACCGGGCTCGGAGCCGGGCGCGGAGCACGCCGCGGAGGGCGGCGAGGTTGAGATCGGTGCGGAGATCGGTGCGGAGAGCGAACCAATCACGCTCGCGATTCTCGGACAGCCCAATACCGGCAAGTCGACGCTCGCGAACGCACTGCTGGGGTACGAAAGCTCGATCGTCGATTCTGTGCCGGGCACCACGCGCGATGTGGTGGAAGGCGAGTTCGGGTTCGGCGCGCGCCGCTATCGGTTGCTCGACACCGCCGGTATGCGCCGCCGCAGCCGCGTCGATGAGCCGCTGGAGTACTACTCGGTCAACCGCGCGGTCGCCACGCTCAGCGAGTCCGACGTGGTGCTGCTCGTGGTGGACGCTCAAAAAGGCGTTACCGAGCAGGACAAAAAGATTGCGGGGTTGGTCGTGAAGCGCGGCTGCGGCGTGGTACTGGTGCTCAACAAGTGGGACCTGATGTCGGGGTCGCCCAACGAATTCGCTGCGGTAAGCGATCGCGTTCGCTTTGTGTTCCCGGTGCTGCAGTTCGCCCCGATTGTCGCGATCTCGGCGCAGGAGGGCCGCGGATTCAAGCGCATGCTCAAAGCGGTGGAGCAGGTCCATCGCGAACTCGGCCGCCGAGTCGATACCGGTCGACTCAATCGTTCGCTGCAGAGCTGGGTGGCGCAGAACCCGCCTCCGATGGTCAACGGGCGCAGGCCGAAGTTGCTCTACGCGACACAGACCGGCACTCGGCCGTTGGTGTTCGTTCTGTTCGCCGGACGCAAGCGAGATGTGCCCGATAGCTACGTCACCTACATCAAGAATCGCATTCGGGAGGAGTACGAGTTCCGCGTTACGCCGATCCGGGTCGAGATTCGTGACCGCGGGCGGCACGCCGGCTCGTAGCCGCGCGTATGCAAGCGCTGAGTATCGGTGAGGTGTGCGAAGTACTCGGACTAAAGCCTCACATTTTACGTTACTGGGAACAAGAGATCCCGCTCCTCTCGCCCCCGAAAGACAGCTTTGGCCGGCGGGAATACCACGAGCGTGAGATTCAGCAGCTGTTTCGGATTAAGTATCTGGTGTACACCAAGAAGTACACCGTACAGGGCGTAGCGCAGAAGCTGGTGCAGGAGGGTTCCGGGCGGTCCGCCGACGCGAAGGCGCGGGTGCACGCGATTCGACACGCGGTGCTTGGCTCGGTGTATCGCTCCCGCGCGGTGACCGATCGACTCGCGCAGCTTGGGACGCCGCAACGTGCCTTCGACCCCGGGCGAGTCGGCGAGAGTACGCAACGGCAGTTGAGCGACGCCGGGGTGCACACACTGCGTCGCGAGTTGCAGCGCTATCCCGAGACGCTTTGGGACGACCTGCGAGCCGTTTTGGCTTCCGAGGGCGATCCGGACGATCCGGACG
>PUOW01000238.1 GCA_003552185.1 Spirochaetaceae bacterium | reverse complement strand
GCATCGTTACGCGCGCTCGCTATCGTAACATCTTCAACGACGATCGGCTGGACGAGTCGGCGCGCGATTCGCTCGAGCTGCAGGCGTATCGCTACACCCAGGTGAGCACCGAGCACAATCTCGACGCCTCCACCTACCCGTTGCAAGACACCGAGCGCTGGAGCGAGTCGCATCTTCGCTACGAGCTCGGAGCGATCATACACCGGCGCGAGTTCGACCGTCTCTCCGGCGACGGGTCTCCGATCTATCGCGACGAGGGCCTCGGCTGGAACGAAGACTTGATAACCCGACACCGCGCGAGCTTAAACATGCGTCTGCGCCTCTGGAGCGCCACGCAGTCTTTAACGCTGCGCTCGGTGATGGCTCCGCTGTTGCAGCGTTACGATGCGGAGACCAACATCGTAACCGGACCGGTAACCACCAACCTTCGTGCCGGTATTCGCGAAACGCGCGACGGTGAGTTTCTGTTCGATCCCTTGATCGCGCGGCAGACCTATCGCTTTCATCCTCAGGCCACGCTCGAGGAACGGCTGGTGTACGACATCGAGGAACAGGAGCTCAGCTCGAGCATCACAACGCTGCGACTCTGGTTTCTCCGTGGAGTGTTTCGCGCGCGCACGACCGAGAGTTTTCGGTTTAACCCCGACGCCGCAGGCGGAGATCCTTACGAACGGCGCGACGACCGCGCGTTCCGAGCCGAGAGCGCCACGGTCGGTGTGCGGCTCGATCACGAGCTCCAACCGCGCTGGCGAAACCGCGTACGAAGCCGACTCGAGCTGAACTCCGACCTCAACATGGATTTTCTACGCTTTACCGAGAGTAGTTTCGATATTGAGGTAGGGCTTCGGTTCGATATCTATCGCTTCCTCGACCTGCGCTTTTCTTCGCTGACGCGCAACAGCGTGGTGTACCAGTACGTGCCGTCACTCGCGGAGCGGGCCGAGCGTGAGCCCCGCAATCCTTTCTCCGACCTCGCGCGGTCGTTCAACTTTTTCGACCGCGAGGATCGCGAGGCGTCGTTCTTTAATCTGGAGCGGCTTCAGGTGGAGGCGATCATGGATCTCGACGACTGGGTCTTGACCTTGAATTCCTCCGGCCGCCCGGAGCTTCGAGGGTCCGCCGGCGGCCGGCAACGCTATAAGTGGGTGACGCAGTTCTCGGCCTTTCTGGTGTGGCGGCCGATCCCCGAGGTGCGCGGCGCGGTGGATTATGACGACGGCGAGCTGCAGTTCGAGAACTGACCCCGGCCCATTCGGCGGCCGAGCGTCGGCGGCCGAGTCGGCGGCCGAGCGGCACTTGACCATAAAATCCGGAGCGCTCTATACTTTTACCGGAACAGTGGGGAACTCTTTTGACGCATAACGCTACGGTCGTTCTCGAAACTCAGTCGTTGTTGGGTGAGGTCTGCGGAGTGCATGACCGCAACCTCATGGTGATCGAAGAACTGCTTGGCACTCGCATCGTCACTCGTGGCAACGAGCTGCTGCTCGAAAGCGGCGACGAAGAGACCCGGCGAGTGTTGGTACGGGTTGTGGAAGAGCTTGAAGCGCATGTGCGCCGCGGCGAGACGCCGGTTCCTGATCTCATTCGCGCGATCCACTCGGCGGTCACCAATAACGAGGAGCACAAGGCGGATCTTCTGCGCCATGCAGCGATAGATCTTTCGGTCACCGGGAAGCCGGTGTTCCCGCGCACCGTCACGCAGGCCGAGTACATTCGCGCGATGGAGCGGCACGATATGGTGTTCGGTATCGGTCCGGCCGGTACCGGCAAAACCTACCTCGCGGTGGCGTATGCCTTGCGCGAGGTGCTCGGGCGCAATAAGCGCAAGCTGGTCTTGACGCGTCCGGTGGTAGAGGCCGGCGAGAGCCTCGGGTTTTTGCCGGGCGACTTCACCCAGAAGATCAACCCGTACCTAAAGCCGTTGTTCGACGCGATGGAAGACCTGGTCTCGGCGGAGTTCGTACAGAAGCTCGAGAACAGCAACATGCTCGAGGTTGCGCCGCTTGCGTATATGCGCGGTCGTAGCCTGAACAACTGTTTCGTGATTCTCGACGAAGCGCAGAACACCACGCGCGAGCAGATGAAGATGTTTCTTACCCGGATCGGAGAGAACTCACAGGCGGTCGTTACCGGCGACGTCACCCAGATCGACCTTCCTCGCCGTAAGCACTCGGGTTTGCTGCACGCCGCGCAGGTGCTTCGCAACATCCCCGAGATCCGGTTCACCTACTTCTCGGCCGAGGACGTGCAGCGCAATCCGCTGGTGCAGAAGATCGTAACGGCCTACGAGTCGGAGGAAGAACGAGCCCAATCATGAACACCGTCGAGATTAGCTGCGAGGAGGTAGAGCCTCCGGAATGGCTGCCGCGGCTTACCGGTTTTGCTGAGGCGGCGCTCAACCGCTTGGAGCTTGCGAACTGGGAGCTCTCGATCGTACTCTCCGACGATGCCTTCATCCGGAGCTTGAATCGCGAGTACCGTGCAAAGGACGAACCCACCGATGTCCTCTCGTTTCTGCAGGAGCACGAAGGGGAGTCGGCCCCGCTACCGACGGCCGGTACGCCTGATTCGCCGGTACCGCCGCGTGCTGTCGGCGATGTCGTGGTTTCGCTCGAGACGGTGGCCGCGAACGCCGCGCGCTTTGAGGTAGCGTTCGGCGAAGAGCTGCAACGCGTGGTTCTGCACGGGATTCTTCACCTTGCCGGATATACCCACTCAGATAACACGGCCGAGCAACCGATGTTGCAACTGCAGGAACGCATCTTGAGTGAGCTGGCCGAGGAGCACGCGCTGTGAAGGATTTGGGCTTTCTAAGGAAGTTATTCACGAAAGACGAGCTCAAGGAAAACGGCGGGGAGTTTGCGCTCACGGTCGAGAAGCGCGACATGATTCGAGGTATCGTTGAGCTCTCGAACACAACCGTGAAGGAGGTCATGGTTCCACGGATAGACGTTTCGTTCGTGTCCTCCAATAGCGACATTCACGAGATCACCCAGAAGTTCACCGATTTCGGGTACTCGCGTTACCCGGTGTTCAAAGAAACGATCGACAACGTCATCGGTATCTTGTACGCCAAGGATCTGCTGCAGTTTCTGGTCACCCAGGAAGAGTTCAATATCGAGAAGATCATACGCCGACCGTTCTTTGTGCCCGAGAGCAAAAGGCTCGATTCGCTGCTTCGTGAGATGAAAAAACGGCATGTGCATATCGCGGTGGCGGTCGATGAGTACGGAGGCGTGTCGGGCATCGTCTGCCTCGAGGACATTCTTGAAGAGATCGTGGGCGACATTCAAGACGAGTTCGACAACGAGCGCGAAGATGTGCTCGAGATCGGCGAGAATGTGTATTTGTGTGACGCTCGCGTCGATATCGAGCAGCTCAATCAAGACCTTGGTCTCGATATTCCCGACGAAAAGTTCGATACACTCGGCGGCTTTGTGTTCGACCTGTTCGGCAAGATCCCGGCGAAATACGAGAAGGTGTCATACCGTAGTATGGACTTCATCGTGCAAGAGATGGACGGGCACAAACTGCGCACCGTGAAAATCGTAGCCGGGAAAGAGGACCGCGAACATGCCTCGAGTTGAGCCGCCGGCGCGAGGAGCGCGGTACGCAACGGCACGCGCCGTTGTTCGCGTTTTTCTGGTGGCGGCGGTGTTGCTCGGCGTGACGCTGCAGCTCACAGCCGACGCGCGCGCCGAGTATGCCGGCGGGCGTTCTGCGCTCAACGACCGCGATTACTTCCGCGCGGTTGAAAGATTCGGTCGCGCGCTCGAGGAAAACCCCGATTATCGCGAAGCCCTTGTCGGGATGGCCGAGGCGTACTACCGGCTCGAGGAGTACGACGAAGCGCTCGAGTACATCGACGAGGCGCGCCGGCTTGCGCGGCGCGATCCGGCGGTGCTCGCTCTTTCGGGCCAGATACGGCTTGCGCTCGGCTCTGTTGACGAAGCGCGCGAGCTGTTCGAGCAGGCGGTAGAGGCGGATCCCAACAGCGTGGAAGGGCGGATCGGGCTCGCTGAGCTCGCGATCGCCGAAGGCAACGCCGCGCGTGCGCTCGAGCGGTATCGCGACGTGGTGCGCCTCGACCCTCACGATCGCCAGGCGCTGCTCTCGCTCGCGCTGGTCTATGAAGCCCGCGGCGAGCGCGAAACGGCCGAGGAATACCTGCAGCTCGCGCTCGAGCACCACAGCCGGCATCCCGAGGTGCAACTTCTGGCGGCCGAGTACTACTACCGCGCCCGCGAGTACGAAGCGGCGGTGCGTCACGCACAGGCGGCGCTCAGTCTGCGTCCGGCGCACCACAGCGCGCTGCTGCTTCTTGGCTCGGTCTCGCTGCATCGCGAGCGTCACGACGAGGCGGTCGCCTATACCGAGCAACTGCTTGGGTTGAGACGCGACAACCCGGCGGCGTGGTACGTGCGCGCGGTGGCGCACCACCGGCTCGGCGAGCTGGAAAAAGCGCTGGATGCGTTCGAGGCGGCGCTCGAGATAAACCCGGAAGCCGAGACGGTGCGCTACGCGCTCGAGCAGCTGGTGCTGAGCGAGCTCGACCTCGAGGATGAACGACGGCCTGAATACGCGGCGTATCACTTCCGGCGTGCCGACAGCCTCGAGAATCAGAACCAGTTCCGCCGCGCGCTCGCGTCGTATCGTCGTGGGCTGCGGCTCAACCCGTACGATCGCGACGCGCGGGTTGCGTACGCCGAGATGCACCGCGCGCACGGCAACCGCGCAACCTACCTTCAGCAACTCGAGGTGCTGGCGAACCTGGGGTTTGACGACGACTATATCCAAGATCGAATCGAGGCCTCGCAGGCGATGCTGCGCGACGCGGTAGCGGCGCGCTGGGATCTCGATCAGTTCGCCCTCGAGCGCGATCGTGTGCAGGTAAGCCTCTTCACGATTCCGCACCGCAACGCTCCGCTGTACCCGGTCTCGGATATGAGCTTGACCCAGACGCTTCGCGACGAGCTGCTTGCGTACGAGCGCGTGAGCGTTACCGGCGGGCCTCAAGCCGTGGACGAGTATGCCGAGGCGTTTCGCGCCGCGCGCGAGGACGGGTCGCAGTACTTCGTGCTCGTTGAGTTCGTGGAAGAAGAACGAAGGTTTACCGTGCGCGCGGAGTTGTATCTGTCGCGCACCGGCGCGGAACTCGGGAGTGTTCAGTCTCGGCGCGAGGGCAACATGCGCGTCCGGGACGCACTGGCACGCGTAGCCGAGGGTATCAGCCGGCGCGTTCCGTTGATCGGACGGCTGGTGGAGCGCGATTTCGGGCGCGGGGTGGTGAGCGTCGGTCGGCTCGACGGTGTCGAGGAAGACGACGAGCTTGCGATCGTGCGTCGCTCGGCGGTGGTGCCGCGCTCAGGCGAGGGCGGTTATCTCTACGACCGCGAAGACCGTGTCGGCAGTTTTTCGGTGACCGCGGTCGACGACATGATCGCCGAGGGCGAGATTCGCAGGAGAGATTTCGTGGACACCATTAACCTCGGCGACACCGTGCTGTTGGAGGCCGAGTTAACCGAAGCCTCCGAGACGGTGCGGATGTTCCCACCCCTGTACCGCCGGATTCGCTCGATACGATAATATCGATATCTCAAATCAATTAATCTTCGCGTAATCGGTCCGGTTGCGTTGACATCGCCACGGGTTTCTTTGTATCGTAGGGCGCGTAGGCTAATATGAAGCAAGGAATTACGAGGAGGAAGTAATGAAACTAGCTATTAACGGATTCGGGCGTATCGGTAGAATGGTATTCAGAATCGCGCTCGAAGAAGGGCTCGATGTGGTCGGTATCAACGACCTTACCGATAACGCCACCCTGGCGCATCTTTTGAAATACGACTCAACCCAGGGACGCTATCCCGGAACGGTTGAACACGACGATAAGCACCTCATCGTCGACGGCAAAAAGTATCGCGTCTCGGCTGAGAAGAGCCCGCTCGATATCCCATGGGGCGACAGCCCCGATGTCGTGGTTGAGTCCACCGGCGTGTTCCGCTCGAAGGAAAGCCCCAAAGGCGGCTACGGCGATCACCTTAAGAACGCCAAGTATCCTGCCAAGAAGGTTATCCTTACCGTCCCGGCGAAAGACGAGATCGACCGCATGGTGGTACTCGGCGTGAACGACGAAGATCTCAAGGCGGAAGACGTGTGCGTCTCGAACGCATCCTGCACCACCAACTGTCTCGCACCGGTCGCGAAGGTGCTGCACGACAACTGGGGCATCGAAAACGGGTTCATGACCACGATTCATGCCTACACCAACGACCAGGTTATTCTCGACGGTCCGCACTCCGACCTTCGCCGCGCGCGCTCCTGCGGAGTGAGTCAGATTCCCACCACCACCGGCGCAGCCAAGGCGGTAGGCAAGGTAATGCCCGACCTCAAAGGCAAGCTCGACGGCATCGCGGTTCGTGTTCCCACCCCCACCGGTTCGTTGGTGGATCTCGTGGCCGACCTCAAGAAACCCGCAACCAAGGAAGAGATCAACGCCGCGATGAAGGCGGCCGCCGAAGGCCCGATGAAAGGAATTCTGGAGTATACCGAGGATCCGATCGTATCGGCCGACATCATCCATCACCCGGCGTCCTCGATCTTCGACGCGCAGAGCACGATGGTGATCGGCAACAAGGTCAAGGTTCTCTCGTGGTACGACAACGAGTGGGGTTATTCCTACCGCGTTGTGGATCTCGCAAAGAAGCTGGTATAGCCGACACAAGGAGCGCAGTATGGCGGTACGAAGTATCACGAACGCCGAGGTAAGCGGCAAAAAGGTGCTGGTACGGGTAGATTTCAACGTGCCGTTGAAAGACGGTGCGGTCGCCGACGATACTCGTATCAAGGCGGCGTTGCCCACGATCGAGCATCTCCTGAAGAACAAGGCTTCCTCAGTGATTCTCATGAGTCATTTAGGGCGGCCGAAAGGCCAACGCGCTCCGGAGTTTAGCCTGAAACCGACCGCCGAGCGGCTCGCTGAGCTGCTCGGGCGGCCGGTCAAGATGGCGCCGGACGTGGTAGGTCCCGAGGTCGAGCAGATGGCCGGCGAGCTCGGTGCCGGCGATGTCATGATGTTGGAGAACGTGCGTTTCTACAAAGAAGAGACCGACAACGATGCCGAGTTTTCGAAAAAGCTCGCGGCGCTCGCCGATCTCTACGTAAACGACGCGTTCGGTTCGGCGCATCGTGCGCACGCCTCTACCGAGGGTGTTGCGCATCATCTGCCGTCGTATGCCGGTTTTCTGATCGAGAAGGAAGTTCGCTTCTTCGAGCCGGTATTGAAAGACCCGCAACAACCGATGGTGGCGATCATCGGCGGCGCGAAAGTTTCCTCTAAGATCGGAGTGCTGGAGAGCCTCTTGCCGAACTGTAAGACCTTGATCATCGGCGGCGGTATGGCGTACACCTTTCTCAAGGCGCAGGGCCACGAGATCGGCAACTCGATGCTCGAGGAGGACTACCTCGACACCGCCCGCTCGTTGCTCAAGGCGGCCGAGCAGAAAGGCGTCGAGATCGTGCTTCCGGTAGACCATATCGTGGCGTCGGAGTTCGCCGAAAACGCAAGCCCTGAGGCGGTGGACTCGGTTGATATTCCGTCCGGCAAACTCGGTATGGATATCGGACCGAAGACGATCGCGAAGCTCAAGGAGATTATCGGCAACGCCAAAACGGTAGTCTGGAACGGCCCGATGGGCGTGTTCGAGTTCGACACTTTTGCAGGCGGCACGCTCGAGATCGCGAAAGCGGTGGCGGAATGTAGCGGCACCACGATTGTCGGAGGCGGTGATTCGGTTGCGGCGGCCAATAAGTTTGAGCTTGCCGAACGCATGGATCACGTCTCTACCGGGGGAGGCGCGTCGCTCGAGTTTCTCGAAGGACGCACCCTACCGGGTATTGCGGCTTTGCAAGACTAACGGCACCACGTAACAACACACGAACGAGATCAACGGCCGCGGCACACGCCGCGGTCGAAACCAATAAGGGGATTGTTTTGCGAAGATCATTTATTGCCGGAAACTGGAAGATGCACTACACCACCGGCGAGGCGATGGAGTTGGCCGATGCGCTGACCCGTGAACTGAAAGACTCGCCTCACCGTCTCTTGATCGCGCCTCCGTTTACCGCGCTCTCGGCGGTTCAAGGGGTGGTGCGCAGCAGCAACATTATGCTTGGGGCGCAGAACATGGCGCAGGCCGAGAGCGGGGCGCATACCGGCGAGGTCTCGGTCGGCATGCTCAAGGATCTGGGCGTTGAGGCTGTAATTCTTGGGCACTCGGAGCGACGGCACGTCTACGGCGAAACCAACGAGCTTGTCAACAAAAAGGTTAAGCTTGCACTGGCTCAGGGGCTCGAGGTTATCGTCTGTGTCGGGGAAACGATCGAGGAGCGCGAGGGCGGTCGTGCCGAGGCGGTAACCGAGGAGCAGCTGTTCGGCTCGCTCGCCGGTGTCTCGGAGCAAGAGCTTGCGAAGGTAACCGTGGCGTACGAGCCGGTCTGGGCAATAGGTACCGGAAAGACCGCCACTCCGGAGGACGCCGACGCGATGCACGCGTTTATTCGCCGGCGCATCGGCGAGGAGTACAGCGCCGCAGCCGCCGATGCGTTGATCATTCAGTACGGCGGTTCGGTCAAGCCCGATAATGTCAAGGAACTGATGGCAAAGGAGAATATCGACGGTGCCCTCGTCGGCGGAGCGTCGCTCAAGACCGAGACCTTCCTCCCGATTGCACAGTACGAGAAAGCCTGATATTCTACGTCGTATCTATGGAAACACTGAGTATTCTGTTAATAGGCGTGTTCGTCATCAGTGCGCTTCTGCTCATCGTCCTGGTTATGATGCAAGACGAAGGCGGTGAAGGCCTGGGCGGCATTTTCGGTGGGGGAGGGTCCGGTTCACAGGTTGGAAACCGTTCCGGCAACATCCTCACGAAAACCACCTCCATTCTCGGAGGCGTGTTTTTTCTCACGGCGTTCGGCGTCGCATGGTTGAATCGCACGCCCGAAGAGGGCGATGTAGAGGCCGCCGCGCGGCGCATGGAAGGCGGCGCGGTCGAGTGGTGGCTTGAGGACGAAGACGACCCCGAGGAAGAACCGTTCCGCTTTGAGGATAACGGTTTCGAGGAACAGTTCGAGGACGACGAGCTCTTCATGCCGGACGAACAACCGGCGGAGTAGGCCGATAGCGGCCGTCGCGGCGCGTTCGCGGCGGCCGTCGCTCAAAGGACGATGCTGTATGGTGCGCGCCGCGGTTGTGTTTTATCCCAACGGAAGTCGCGAGAAACTCTTGGCGGTTGCAAAGGCGCTCGCCAAAGGCATTGAAGCGCAGGGCCATCAGGTAGACGTGATAGACGGCTCGCGCGATCTCCACACCAAGCTTACGGCGTATCAGTACATCGCGGTGGGCTCCGAGCCGTCGTCGTTTATCAGCAGTAAGATCGCGGCCGAACTCGGACGCTTCCTCGGGCAAGCCGGCATGGTAGGCGGCAAGCGCAGCTTCGGTTTTGTGCTCAAAAAGGGGCTTACCAGTAACCGGGCGTTGCGCAACCTCATGAAGGTGATGGAAGCGGAAGGTATGTTTTTGCGGTTTTCCGAGGTCTTGGGCACGCCCGAAGACGCGGAGGAGGTTGGAAAGCGGTTACTCGTTGAGCAGACCGACTGATCGCCGGGGTCGCAGCGGTCACACGGACTACGCATGGCAACCTACTACGAGCTTCTGGGCGTCTCGTCCGGTGCTTCACAAAGTGAAATAAAACAAGCCTTCCGCAGACGGGCGAAGGAATTTCACCCCGACCTGGTGCACGATCGCGCCGATGCGCTGCAACGGATGCAGCAGCTCGTCGCGGCGTACAAAACGCTGATCGACGCGGATGAACGTGCGCAGTACGATCGGCTCAACGCGGTGGTGCCGGACGAGGACAAGTTCGATTATCGGGAGTTCCTCCGCCGGCGGCGAGACGATCCGGTCAGTCAATCGAAGCTTATCTTTTTCGATCTTCTGCACAACAACGAGCACGATGCGGTGGCGTTATACGACGACCTCGTCGGCGAAGGCTGGTTCGACCTCTCGATGCACCTCGACCGCGAAGACTTCATGGACTGCGCGTTCTTGCTCGCCGAGGAGTACGAGCAGCGCCAGGAGCTTACGCGGTCGTATCGGCTCTTGATGAAGATCGTGGCGCTCGAGATCGAGAAGCCGTATTTTCGCCATTTTTTCACCGAGGTAACCGCTCGGTTGCGCTCCATCGTCTGCACCAAAATGCCGGGCAAGGTGGAGCCCACGCGAATTCTGAGGTATCTTGAAGAACTGATAGCGCTTAATCTGTCACGCCAAGACACCGCGCAGTACCTCAAAAAGGCTGCAGAGTTGCACCTCGCCGAACGGCGCGCCGAGACGGCGTTGCGATGCCTCGATCGGGGGCTGCAGTTCGATCAGCGGCTTGGCGGTGCTAAGCGACTTAGAGAAAAGATTGACGCCGGCCTTCAAGCCTGAGTTCATCCGAGGCTGCATTGCGTCGGGGGTGATGCTGGGGCGGAAGGCGCGTCGAGGAGTGCGAAACGCATGGTGAAACATCGGATCGGGCGATTGCTCGTTGTCGCGACGGTTGTGCTGGGTGCGGCGGTTCCTGCCCAGGTCTCGGCCCAAGTCCTCGATCAACCGGTCGCGATTGTCCGCTTTGAGGAAACGGTAAATATCGGACAGCGCGAGCTGCGACAGCAGGTTGAGTTCATCGAGCAACAGATCCAGCAGCGGCTCACGAAAGAGCACCGCGGCGAGGTGCTCGAGGCCAAGATCGCCGAGGTCCTGATCATGCAGGCTGCCGAGCGCGACGGTATCGAGGTCTCGCGCGGCGAACTGCAGCAGGGCATCGATCAACAGCGGCAGAGCGTCAACCGCCAACTGAGCGAAGAACAATTTCGGAGCCTCATTGAGCGCGAGATGGATATGGAGTGGGACGACTACGTCGAGGAGGTGCGCGGGCGCCTGATTCAAGAGCGATACGTGCTCGAGAGTCGCCGCGAGATGTTCGAGGCGGTGGAGTCCCCAAGCGAGCGCGAGATTCGGCGGGTATACGAAGAGAACGCGAGCGAGTTCATGAACCCTGCGATGATTCGCTTTAATCATATCTTTCTCGACACGCGTGATGTGGACGGTAGCGCTCGCGCCGAGAAGCGTGAGAAAGCCGACGCGTTGTGGGACGAGATCGAGGCGGGCGATCGGAGCTTCGAAGACGTACTACGCGCAGCCGACGACGATACGACCTATAGCGGCGGTGATTTTGGGTATCTGTTACGCGGAGAGTATCAAAATCTTTCGGTGCTCGGCCAAGACTTCATCGACGAGATGTTTGAACTCGAGGAAGGCGACGTCGCGGGTGTTATCGAATCGAACGCGGGGTATCATATCGTGCAGGTCCGCGACCGCCGCCGCGCCCGCGTGCTCGACCTCGACGACCCATTGTTCCCGGGGCAGAACGTCACGGTTCGCAATCAGATCGAGAACTACCTGATGATGGAGCGCCAGCAAGACTTGTTTCAACGCGCGCTTCAGGAAGTGGTCGACGAGCTACGCGACGAGGCCGAGGTAACGGTGTACGAAGACAGGCTGGATTGGTAGAGCGAAGATGGGAGCGCGACGGCGAGGTCGAATTTTGGCGGTGCAGGCGCTGTACGCCTGGGATATCAACAAGCGCCCGGTTGAAGACCTCGGCCGTTTCGAGTGGGTAGACCCCGAGGAGCGCGAAGACCTCGATGAGGCGTTCACGTTTGCTCGTTTGCTGATCGCCGGAACATTGGCCGAGATCGAGCAGATAGACGAACTGATCCGGGCACAGCTCGAGCACTGGGATTTTTCGCGCGTATCACGCGTTGAACTTGCGATTCTTAGGGTAAGCGTTTACGCCTTGAGATTTCAATCCGATATTCCTCCGCGCGTGGTGATCGACGAGGCGATCGATATCGCGAAACGCTTCAGCGGCGATGAGTCGTATCGATTCGTGAACGGGGTCTTGGATGCGATTCATAAATGCGGTCAGGCGAAGTAGGCGGCTGCAGGCGACCGTCGCGATACTGGCGATCGCGGTGGCTGCCGGCGCGGTTGTTCTCGGGCGCGACTATATCGAGCGACGACGGTATCAACAGCGCTTTGACCACGAACTGCGGGTAGCCGAGCGGCTGATCGCGGAGCGTCGCACCGAGCAGGCCGAGACGCGGCTGCGGAACGCCGCCGAGATCGCGATCGGGGAAGCCTCGTGGCTGCGAGTTTTGAAGCGCGCGCACCGAATAGACGAGCTGCGCGACGATCGCTCGGCGGCGCTTCTACACGACCTTGCGGTTTGGGCGGCCTCGGCCGAACCGGAGTTCGAGAGCCTGCAAGCGGTGGCGGTAGAAGCCGAGATTCGCTCCGGCGAGTACGAGCGCGCGGCCGAGCGCGCGACGCAGGAGCTGCTCTCGGATCGTTTCAGCGATCTGGTCGCCGAAGCGGTGATCGCGGCCGGCGCGTATCCCGCCGACCCGTCCGGCGCCGAGCTGGAGGCGATGCATCCGCTTACGCGTTTGGTGGCCGCCGAGACGCCGGAGCGGCACCTGCAGGCCTTCGAGATCACCGAGGATACGCGGTTCGTCGTGAACGCGGCGCTGCTGTTCTTGGCGCGCGGTAATCCTGCGCGCGCAATGCAGGTCTTGGAGGGCGTGGAGCTCGAACCGGAAGCTCGGCTGGTGGAAGCGCTGGTCGCGTACGAGCTCGGCGAGTACGACCGTGCGCGCGCTGAGTTGGCGCGGCTACCGGGGCCGGTTGCGGTGGAGGCGCCCGCGCTGTTGCTGCTTGCCGAGCTCGAGCTGCGCGCCGGCAGGCATGACGAGGCGGTGCGGCTGTATCAAGAGCTGCAGACGACCGATCCCGATTATGCCCCCACCGCATGGTACAACCACGCCGCGCTGACGGACGATTCGGAGCAGCGCCTCGAGCTGCTTGCCGAAGGACTGCAGCGGTTTCCTGAGGATCTGCGCTTGATCGCGGCCTACGTTCACGGCGGCGGCGATGCCGAGGCGGTACTGGGCGGGGCCGAGGCGCCCTACAGAGCCTTGTTGCGCTTTCACGCGAGGCAGCAGCAACACGGTTCCGGGGTAACCGCGGTGTCCGAGCTGTGGGACCTACACAACGAGTACCCCGACAACTCAGAGATAGCGGCGGCGCTGGCGCGTAAGCTCGTCGCGGTGCGCGATCACGCTGGGCTCGAGCGCCTCGTGCAGCGGTTCGCCGAGCGCGAGGACGCAAACTGGGCTCGCCAGTACGAGGGTGCGCTTGCGCACCGGCGAGGCGAGTTCGCGAGCGCCGCCGAGGCGTTTGAAACAGGCTACGCTCCGCGCCGCTTGTGGCAGAGCGCGCACAACCGCGCGGCGCACGCGGTCTTGGCGCGCGACCCCGACGCGGTCGCCGAGGCGCTGAGGCCGGCGCTTGCGGCGGTGGAGGGCATTCCCGGCTACGAGCGCGAGCGGGCTAAGCTGCGGCATCTCGAAGCGCTCGGGCTTTACCTCGAGGGCGAGTTCGGCGCGGCGCGCGAGCTTGTGCTCGAAAGCGTCTCTGAGGATCCCGACAACTTTGAGCTCCGTCGCTTCCTGCGCAATCTTGAAACTAGGCTGCAATAGTGTTAGGCTGCCGCAGCCTCTACGGTTAAGCTCATTATATGATCAAGCTGAAAAACGACAAGCAAATAGACGGGATCCGAGCTTCGGGACAGGTGTTGGCCAAGACCCTCAAGGCGCTTCAGGAGCGTGTAGAGCCCGGTATCAGCACCGTCGACCTGGATGCATACTCGCGCGAACTCATCGGCAAGCACGGCGGGCGAGCCGCTTTTCTTGGGTACATGGGCTTTCCGGCCGCAATCTGTACCTCGGTAAACGAGGCGGTGATTCACGGTATCCCGAACGGGCGCAAACTGCGCTCCGGCGACATTGTAACGATAGATTGCGGCATCGAGCTCGAAGGCTACTACGCTGATGCCGCCGTTACGGTGCCGGTGGGGAGTGTACCTCCCGATGTGCGACAGCTGCTCGATGTCACGCACGAGAGCCTGTACCTCGGCATCGAACAGGCGAGAGCCGGCAACCGTGTGAACGACATCTCACGCGCGATATACCGGTGTGTGAAGAGCCGCGGATACGGCGTGGTTCGCCCGTACTGCGGGCACGGGGTGGGGCTTGCAATCCACGAGGATCCGCAGATTCCGAACTACGTCGGCAGCGGCAAGAACCCGCGCCTCAAACCCGGGATGGTGGTCGCGATCGAGCCGATGGTAAACCTCGGCGGTGACGACGTGGTGCTGCTCGACGACGACTGGACGGTGGTCAGCAGCGATCGCTCGATCTCGGCGCACTACGAGCACACCGTAGCTATTCTTGATTCCGGCCCCGAGATTCTGACCCCGTGGGAATAGAAAATGCGTATACTTGAGGTAGCGACTCGGTACGTGCACGGGAGGTTTGTTCGTTGGTTTCTTTAAACAAGGCTATGTTTTCGCGGCGCTTTTTTCTCGTCAACCTGGTGCTGGTGGGCGTGATCCTCGGGTTCGTGCTGTCCTCAATT
>PUOW01000439.1 GCA_003552185.1 Spirochaetaceae bacterium | reverse complement strand
GAAAAAATCGCAAGGGACGTCGAATTCTCGATGGTCCAGGGCGTTTACGTGGCCCCTGCCGATGCCGCTACCGCTACCCGGACCCGGGGCATGGTAGCCGCTTGCCAGTTGGCCGGTGGAACAAACGTCAACGCAAACGCCGCCGCGCTGTCAGATACCCTTATGAACCAGCTATTTTTAGATATGTTCAACGCCGGCGCTCCGTTCTCTAACCTGGTGCTTTACGTGAACGGAACCTATAAGCAGCAGATTAGCGGGATTTACGGCTTTGCGCCTACCGACCGCAACGTCGGTGGCCTGAACATCAAGCAGCTTGAAACCGACTTCGGCAACGTCGGAATCGTAACCAGCAGGTTCGCCCCTGCAAATACCGTTCTGGCAATCGAAATGTCGGTTGTCGGCGGGGCCGTATTCTGCGAAGTCCCTGCCAAAGGTATTCTGTTCTATGAGGACCTTGCTAAGACCGGCGCATCGGAGAGGGGCCAGCTTTTCGGCCTTATCGGCTTCGACCATGGCCCGGCCTTTGCACATGGCCGCCTGCATAACTTAGCTTAAACAAACACGGGCGGGGGGCTAACCCCCGCCTGAGAAAGGAATTGATATTGTGGAACTTAACTTAAGCCGGAAATACGGGATTCAAAAAGAACTTAGGGAACACATGGCCCGAAAAGGGGCCGTTGGGATTCCCTGGGGGACCCCGGTTAATTCTGACGAGGCCACAGTTACCCTTGCCGCCGCTGACATTGCCGTTATCAACAATGACGATATTGTTGTTTTTGACGGGGCTATCTTTACCAAGAAGGGAGCCGCAGACGCCGCCGCGCGAGAATGGGACGACGCCGAAGCCCTGGCAGCCCAGATTGATGCCTTAGAAGATTGGGACGGCGCGGAATCGACCGGGGCCGTTGTTATTACTGCCTCTTATGGTTCGACCCTGTTCAACGGCCGGCCCCTGTTTGTTGCCATTAAGGAAGCCACCACGGCAGGCGGGGACCCTTCAACCGCCGCAACAGCGACCATTGAAGCAGCGACCATTGCCCGGATGGCAAACGGCGACACCGTAACTTTTGACGGCAAAACTTATACCAAAGCCGCCGCCACCGACGTTGGCGACAAGGAATTTGAAAACGCTGCCGGCCTGGCTGCCTGCATCGATGCTGAAACCGATTGGGAGGCCGCAGAATCAGGCGATATTACTGTTACAGCCGCCGCCGACGGGGCAGAATTCAATGACCGGGACGTGGTTGTGTTCCTTAGCCGCGTAACCGCAGGAGGCGTAAACGGGACCCCCGCTTATGGCAAAGGCGCAGTAATGGCCGATGCGAATAGAATTTATGTTTGCGTGGACGGCGGGCCTGTGAGCAATGTTACCTGGAAACAAATACCCGTTGCCCTAACCGACCTTTAAACACTAAAGACGGCTAATAAGAGAACATATAGGCCGGGGTAACAATGCCCCGGCTTTAAATTGCACCCGTGGAGGTGATGTTATGCCAAAATTTTACTCAGGACATGCCGGCAATGAGACCTTTATAATGCCGGACGGTCAGGCACTTTATTTTGTCAACGGCGAAATTGAAGTGCAGGAAAAGGCCGAAGTTGAAGCCTTATCAAAAAGCTACAGGAGTGAGGATATTGGGCGGGAAACCGAACAAAGGAACCCCGAAGGACCGCCGGTTGAAGAAGAACCGCAAGAAGTCCCAGACGACCAAGGGCCAGAGCTCCAAGAAATGAATATAAAGGAACTCCGGGAACTGGCCAAAGCCGAAGGAGTGCCCAGGTATAGCGTTCTTAGTAAGGACGAACTGATTAAGGCCCTGGGAGGTTAAGCCATGACTGACCAAGAAAAGCGCGAAGCCTTCTTAGACTGGATTAATCACCTGGAAGGGGCCGAACATGAAATTGACGACATGCCCCCGCGGGTGGCCCTGGCTATTAACGAACTTATGCGCCTTGAAAAGCTACCGGCAGGGACAACGGGAGTTTCGGCTGAAAGCGTGGCCGACCTTTCCCGGTCCTTTACCCCGGCGCAAAGCATCGGGTTAATCCCGCCGACAGTCAGGCGCTACCTGTTTATCAAAGCCAGGACTTTGTGAGGTGAATACAATGCGAGCAGACAAACTAAAGGCCGAATTTGAAAAACGACAGGCCCGCAATAAGGCTTTAATCAAGCAGGTAAATACCGGAACCATATCATGGGGCTATCCGGACCGGGTTGTGTTGACTGAAACCGACGCCGGGAAAATCACTTTAAAGGAACTGCAATCGGTGGCCCGGGATAAAGGCGTTAAATACTCAGGACTGAGTAAAAGCGAACTGATTAAGGTTCTGGCCGATGGTTAAAAAGAACAGAATCCCCGAACTGATTAAGGCTTTTCAGGCCCTGGGCCGTTACAAGTTGGAAATAGGCATAATCGGCGAAGATGCTCACAAGCCCCACAGCGATGATAGCCCGATAACCATATTAGGAATAGCGACTGTTCACGAATTCGGTGTGCAAATAGAGGTTAGCGATAAAATGAGGGCCTTTTTGCATTATCAGGGCTTGCATCTACACCCTTCGACAACTCATATAAATATACCAGAGCGGTCCTATATGCGTTCAGGATGGGACAAGCACTTTGACGAGATTGAACAGCAGCTAATCATGTTGATTGACGGCCTGCTATTAGGAAACGTTGAGCCAAAGGTAGTATTTGAATCCATCGGGCGAGTTGTGGTTACCTATTTACAGGAATACCTGACCGACATAGGCAAGCCGCCGAATCACCCGTTTACAGTGGCCCGCAAAAAGTCAAGCAATCCACTTGTTGACACCGGCCGATTAAAAGATGCTATCACCTGGAGGGTTGTCTGATGTTCGACAAATCAGAAATGCTTGAGCCATATTCACAGCCGATAACCATAATCAACAAAACAGGTGGCGAATTTAATCAGTCAACCGGCCAATGGGAGAAAGGCGAGCCAAGCGAGGTTGAAATTGAGGCCCCGGTGCTGCCCCTGTCCCCGGACGACCTGCGCTTCGATGAACTTACCTATACAACCAGCGACAGGAAAATCTACCTACACCAGCATTTAGACATCGGCCAGAAAGTTGTCATCGACGGGGTTAATTATACAGTTATGAGCCGGCGGGATTATTCGCACCATGCAAACGGGCTGAGAATCTACATCGTAGGGAGGGGTGGTTAAAGGTGCTTGATTTTGTAGGCATAAGGGATGCCATATTCACCGGCTTAAATGCCCATTTAGACTGTTTGGTCGTCGAAGCAAACCAGGAAGCCCAGAAGCCCGCCTACCCTTATATAACCATACTTTTTTCCGGCCCGTT
>PUOW01000369.1 GCA_003552185.1 Spirochaetaceae bacterium | reverse complement strand
TGTTCGGAGCGCCAACGAGCAGCATGGTGACGCGGCGCAACGAAATGGAGTTTGGGGGAGTCACGATGGGAGACAAGCTCGATCAAGACAACGGAATGCCGCGCGCGGACTTTGTTACCGGGTTAGTGCTGCTTGGGTTCAGCACAGCGGTACTGTACTTCTCTATTACAATGCCGAGGCTCGAGCACCGCGGAATAAACCCGTTATCGGCGCCGGGGGTGGTGCCGGGTTTGCTCGGCGCGATTATCGGCGTATGCAGCCTTGCTTTGATCATCCGCGCCGTGGTGCGCGGAGGCTACCGCCTGCGGCTTTCTAAGCAGGCTGTCGGTGCGTTTGTGACGAGCCCGGTTATACGGCGAATCGTCGCTACCGTCGCTATCTGTCTGGCGTATGCCTGGGGGTTGGTCGGGCGTGTGAACTACACGATTGCCACATTTCTGTTTGTGGCGGTGTTTGTGTTGTTCTTTGAGCTCGTGTTTGACCAGGAAAAACGACGGAACACTACGCGTACCGTTTGGCAGGCGCTGCTCGAGGCTGTGCTTGTGGCCGGCATCGTCTCGGCAGTGTTTCAGTATCTGTTTCTTGTTTCTTTACCCTGAGGTCTTCACATGCTGACGCAAGGGATACAGCTTTTCATTCAAGAGCTCACCGCTTTTCTCACTCTCAGGACCTTATTCGATGTACTCTGGGCCACGCAGCTCGGGATGATCGTCGGTATGTTGCCCGGCTTGACCGCGACAATGGGTGTAGCGCTGATGACTACCCTCACGTTCCATCTGCCGGCGACCAACGCAGTGCTGATCCTGATGTGCATGTACATCGGCGCGATCTACGGCGGAGGCAGAACCGCGATCTTGCTAAACATTCCCGGCACACCGGCGAATGCTGCTACCGCGGTGGACGGGCACCCCCTCGCACGGGCGGGCCGCGCGGGGGAAGCAATCGGCATCGGGACTACCGGGAGCTTTATAGGCTCAATAATCGGGATGCTGCTGCTGGCAACCTTCACGCCGATAATCGGGCGCTTTGCGCTGCGGTTTCAGAGCTTTGAGTTCTTCTGGCTCGCGATTTTCGGGGTGGTGATCAGCGGGAATCTTACCGCGCCGAAAGACCCCCTCAAGGGCTGGATCTCAGGGTTTCTCGGGCTCTTCGTGGCGATGATCGGGATGGAGGCGATTCACGCGCATGTGCGGTTCTCGTTCGGTCATCGCCCGCTTTCCGGCGGTATCGATCTCATACCCGCGATGGTGGGTGCGTTCGGCTTTTCCGAGATCATCTCGATGATGAAACACACGCGCGTTGAGGTTATCCAAACCAAGATAGACCGGGTTATACCGAAGCTGAAAACGATTTGGGGATATAAGCGCACCATAACTCGGTCGGGCATCGTGGGAACCTTTGTAGGCGCTATCCCCGGTGTGGGAGAGGATATCGCGGCGTGGGTGAACTACGATCTCGCGATGCGCTCCAGCAAAAAACCGGAGGAGTTCGGCAAGGGCAGCCTGGAGGGCTTGATCGCGTCCGAGACCGGCAACAACGCCGCGGTGGCGGGTGCGATGATACCGGTTCTGTCTTTGGCGATCCCCGGATCGGCACCGGCGGCGGTTCTGTTGGCCGCGATGTTCATTCACGGCGTACGGCCGGGGCCGCTTATCATGGTCGAGAATCCGGCCTTTGTATCGAGCGTGGTGGCGATGGTTATGCTCGGTACCATTGCGATGTTTGTGCTGGGGCTCTCGGCGGTAAAGCAGATCGTGAAGGTACTGCTCGTACCGCGAAGCAAGCTTATGCCGATTGTGTTTACGCTCTGCGTGATAGGCGCGTTTGCGATAAACTCGCGCACGTTTGATATCGGCGTGATGGTGGTTTTTGGGCTGCTCGGCTACGCGATGCGCGAGATGGACTACCCGGTAGCGCCGATGGTGCTCGGGATCATTCTTGGGGAGATACTCGATACGAACCTACGGCGGGCGCTGGTCATTTCACGGGGAGATCTCACGCCGTTTTTCACGCGCCCTATTTCCTTTACGCTGTTTCTTATCGTGTTGCTGAGCCTCGTGAGCCGGACCTCGTGGTTCATTGCCTGGCGCAAAGCGGTGACCGGTGCTATCGTTCGGGCGGTGCGCGGTGCCGTGCAACGAGTTCGCAGTTGAGAGAAGGAGAGGGCGAGATGCAGGAGCGCAAGGTATTGATGGCGGGCCTGGTCGGCTCGGGGTTTTCGGCTCGCTTCCATTATGAAGCGTTGGAACGCGTCTATGGGCTCGACTGCCGGGTGGCGGGCGTCTACTCGCCGACCGCCGAAAACTGCCGGCGCTTTGCGTCTGAGCGGGGAGTGCAGGCGTTCGACAGCCTCGAGGCGTTGGTGGAGCAGGCGGACGTGGTGCATATCTGCACCCCGCCGTCGACGCACGAGCCGGTAGCCTGCGAGGCGCTTGCGGCCGGCCGAAGCGTGATCATCGAGAAGCCGTTCACCGGTTACTTCGGCGAGGGCGGCGATGAGTTCGACGGGCGGAGCTTCGACCGTGAGCGCGGTCTGCATGGCGCCCTTGCGAGCGTGCAGCGCATTCGCGAAGCCGAGCGGCGTAGCCGCGGAACGGTGATGTACGCCGAGAACTGGGTCTACGCCCCGGCGATCCAGAAAGAGCGCGAGGTCCTGGAGAAAACCGGCGCGCAGATCCTTTGGATACACGGCGAGGAAGCGCATTCGGGCTCGCACTCGCCGTACTATGGAATCTGGAAATACTCAGGCGGCGGAGCGCTGATGGGTAAGGGGGTGCATCCCCTTACCGCCGCGCTCTACCTAAAGCAGGTGGAGGGGCGCGCCCGCACCGGCACCCCCATCCGGCCGAGTTCGGTCAGCTGCCGTACTCACTTCGTCACCGGCTCGGAACACTACCAAGACGCCGGATATCTGCGCACCGGCTACCAGGATATCGAAGACTTCGCCGGGATACACGTGACATTCGAGGACGGGATGTGCGCCGATGTATTCGCGAGCGAGCTCGTCCTGGGTGGGGTGCACAACTGGCTCGAGGTATGCGCAAACAACCATCGCACCCTCTGCAACATCAACCCCAACACCGCGATGCAGACCTACAACCCCGAAGACTCACAGTTCAAGGACATCTACGTGGTGGAGAAGACCGGCACCAAGCAGGGCTGGGCGTTTACCTCACCGGACGAAGACTGGTTTACCGGCTATCAGCACGAGATGCAGGCGTTCTACCAGGACATCGCCTCGGGGCGCGAGCCGGAAAGCGGCAGCCTGCTCGGCGGCGATACCATCGCTACGGTCTACGCAGGTTACCTGTCCGCGGCGCGCGGGGGCCAAGAGGTTGACGTTC
>PUOW01000339.1 GCA_003552185.1 Spirochaetaceae bacterium | reverse complement strand
TGGTAAGGGCGGCCGTGAATAGAATAGCCGTCGTGAATCGCAGTGGCGGTCTCTCTGCCGTCGTGTGATAGTCACCTCGCACCGGAGTGACTGCAGGAGGTGTGCGATGGAACAAAGAAGCATGCTTGCGTCGGCCGCAGTAGCTATTTGCATGCTGGGGGTAGCGCCGCGGGTATCGGCGGATGAGCTGGTCGTTCGCTACAGCGAAGGCAGCGTAGAGCTGCAGCAGCGCGGCGCCTGGACCTCCCTCCAACCCGGAGATACCGTGTCGCCGGACGCGACGCTACGAGTTGGAGAGGGCGGTTACGCCGAGATCAGCGACGGCAGCACTACGCTGCGGCTGGCACAGTCGGGTACGTTTCACATGAGCAACCTTCTCGGCGGCCGCAGCGCTCCGGCGAGACGTACAGTAACATCGATGCTTCGCAGCCGTGTGGAGCGCTTCTACCAACCAAGGCCGCCCTCGGACCCTACGGTCGGTGGAACGCGCTCGATCGAGTACACCGACGAGCCCGGGCTCGACTGGGTAGGCGGTGAAAGCGTGCCTGAGCTGATCGAAGCCGGTCGCGAGGCGCTGGCGGCAGGCGATATCGATGAAGCGTTCGGCTTTTTTGACGAAGCGGCGCTGTACGCCACCGAGTCCGAACGGCCCGAAGCAGCGTTTTACCTGGGCTACACGCTGTTTCTGAGCGGTGAGGTGCGCGGCGCGCTGAGCCGGCTGCGGGAGTACGCCCCCGATCCGGATACCGATTACTACCATGAGCATGTCATGGCGCTCGCGCAAACCCAGCTCGAGCTGTCGCTGACCCACGACACCATTGCGCTCCTCAGCGCGTACACCGAGGGCCAAGATCTCGATTACGCCAAGCCCGAGGCTGAGCTCCTTCCCACCGCCCATCTGCTGCTGGGGCTTGGCCATCGGATCAACGGCGACCGCGGGGCCGCCCGCCGCGAGCTCGAGCGCGTAGGGGCGTTGGCACCGGGTAGCGCCGACGCTGCCGTGGCTGCCGAGGTGCTTCGGGACCTCTAGACGTCGACTGTGCCGACGCCGGTCCGGTACGCTTCTCGCGCTCTTCCGTCCTTATTCGGTCCTTTCGAGCAAGAAAAACGTCCTTTCGCGACAGCGCGGTTGACGAGCGGCCGGTACAATAGGTGTAGTACCGATTCCGTTTCGGTGCGAGGAGGCTGATATGGTATTGTCTTTGAATTCGAGGTTATGCACGTGGGCCGTGATTGTTGTTGTGGCAACAACCGTCTTTATCAGTATCAGCGGTTGCAGTTTAGATTCATCCAGCTCGTCCGGTAGAAGGGCGGAAGTTACGGCGAAGGTGGCGGTTACGCCGTCGGCGAATATCACGGCGGACTCGTTGCAGGCTTTGGGTGAAGATCCTTGCGAAGGTGTGCCGGTTTTGCCGGCAGACGACGGTAGCCGAGTTTCCTTCACTCCTACCTCGATGCGCATTCAGTTGTTGGGTATGTACCTGGCCGAGGAAGGGGTCTACGATGCCGACGCCGGCGGCCTCGTAGGTGCGCCGGCTGCGCGAGAGTTCGATGTCTTCAAACACTCTGCGGCAGAGGAGATCGAGCTTGTCGGACAAACCGCGTTTGATGCGCTTCACACGCAGACAGCGCTAGTTCCTGAGGACGACTTCGGGCAGTACGAGAATATCAAGGTGTTGTACGGCGAGAGCATGACCGGCGGAGCGGTCGACGAAGCCAACGTGTATGTTTCCGGCGCGGTTTGCGACGGCGTTACGCTGCTTGAGTTCGAAGACCTGAAACTACCTATGGGATCAACGGGTGCGGCGCTCAACATGCCGAGCAAGGTCGAGGTTAGCGACTCCGCACCGGTCGTGGTGCAGGTTCTCTTCGATATCACAGACTATCCGTACTTCATCCGTATCGAAAATGAAGGTGAGAACGGTTTGCCCAAGGTTCCCGGCTCCGGCGACATCTATGTTGTAGGGGGTGATCCCCCGTTCCTGCCGTACGCGGCGGCCGGCGATCCTACGGTGGAGCACTACCAGATCAGGCTGTCCGACAACGATGCCTTCGGTGATGAAGACACCTGGTATCTAAAGCTTTTGGCCTTCCGGGACGATTCCGGCGCGCTCGCGGGCGTTCAGTGGTACCCGGTGTTTGAAGAAGATTTTGACAACCATGGCGCTGAAGGAGTATTTGAGCCGGGCATGCTGTATATGCCGGAGATCACTCCTTTTGGCGACCGGTACGAGATCAAACATGCACAAGAAATGGAAGACATGGTAGGTCCGGAACGCCGCTTGGAGTTTCCCGAGTTCAAACTTGAAGCCCATAGCGGCACACTGAACTACGCAGGTGAGGATTACGGCTACGAGGCTGAGAAGTTCTGATCTCTTGCCGCGCGGGCGGCGAGGTCAAGCACGTACGGGCGGCACCGGCGCCGGGTGCCGCCGACGCTATGCCGGCTGCCGACAGCCCCGCGCGGGTTGTGTGGGATGTGTAGGGGTTGGGGATGAGGGCGCAAGTTCGGCTCACCGGAGCAACTCTTGCAGCAATTGGTGTAGCGGGTCACTGCTGGTTCTCGCGCTGCGTGAATACGTTACTCGAGGAGATTCGCGAAACTCATCGCGCGGCGACTAGGCGCAGTACTACTCAGTTACGTACGACTGAAACGGCGCGACAAGCAGCGAAGTACCGGCAGACAACGCCAGATACGAATTGTCGTTCAACTCCCAAGGCGGATCCGGTGTTCCGACGCAGCAGGTGGGCTATGGCGGATTGGTCGACGAACCGGTCGCTCCGACGAGGACGGTGACACTCAACAGCAACACATTTGTCAGAGAAGGTTTTCGGTTCGACGGTTGGGCAATAAGCTCACTCTCAGACGCACCAGTCGCCTAAGGAGACGCAGACTCGTATACCCACACGATAGCGGCCAACAGAGACCTGTATGCAAAATGGACTCAATGGCAGGTAGGAATGACAGGACCGGTCGGGGGTATCGTTTTCTATGACAGCGAAGTCTACTTTGTCAGTGGGCGCTTCTTGGGTCGCTAGTGAGGCAGGTTACTATCAGTGGAAGACGAGCAATACCTCTACGACGTGAACGGAGGCTCATACGCGTCCGGCCCCACTAAGAGGGCCTCGATAGCATGACCGAACCGATCGAAACCGGCCAAGCGCCGGTCGCGACGCCGGTCCGGTACGCGTCTCGCGCTCTTCCGTCCTTATTCGGTCCTTTCGAGCAAGAAAAACGTCCTTTCGCGACAGCGCGCACGCCGAGCAGTCGGTACAATTGTAGATAGCCCGTACGATGCCGGAGGTGTAGGTATGCGACGCCGGAGCGTTTTCATCGGGACTCTGTTTTTGTGTTTGCCCGGCT
>PUOW01000349.1 GCA_003552185.1 Spirochaetaceae bacterium | reverse complement strand
CATACCGTGCGCGGATACGAGTGGCGCTTAACCGGGCTCAATATCGAGTTTGCGCGCTACGGCGGCATCAACACCGGAATGTACATCCTGGTGCCGATGGCGATCTCGGGTGCGCTGCACGGTCTCGCGGGCTCGTTTCACGTGCTCGGCACGCACCACGCCGCGTTGGTGGGCTTCTCGGCCGGCCTCGGCTGGAACGGCCTCGCGGTGGCGCTGATAGGCCGCAGCCACCCCTTGGGCGTGCTCCCGGCCGCCATGGTGTTTGCGTACCTGCAGAGCGGCTCGCGCACCGCAATTCTGCACACCGAGTTCACGTTTGAGCTCGCGACCATCATTCAGGCGGTGATCTTCTTTATTATTACCGCGCAGCATCTGCCGCAGGTTGCGCCGCGCTTCGCCGCGCGCATCACCCCGCGCTTCGCCGCGCGGCTCGGCATCCGCCCGGCAAACGGGGGCGGGCCATGATCGTAAACAGCTTGGGGATTATGGCGCCGATTCTGCTCGCGGGGCTCGGGGGCCTGCTCTCGGAACGCGCCGGCGTCCTAAATATCTCGCTCGAAGGCTTGATGCTGACCGGGGCCTTCACCGGCGTGGTGGTCACCGCGTCCACCGGCAGCATCGTGCTCGGGGTAATCGCGGCAACCGGCGCCGCCGCGGCGCTCGCGCTGGTGTTCAGCGTTATCAGCATCGATTTCGGGTCCAACATCTTTATCACCGGGCTCGGCATCAACCTGCTCGCGCAAGGCGCGATTCCGTTTATCTCAGGCCGCATGTTCGGAACCAAAGGCGTGCTGCGATTCGCCGAGATGCCGGTTTTGCCGCGGCTCGCGCCGGCGTTTGAGTTTCGCGTGCCGCTGGTTCACGATCTGTTGTTTGGACATCACATCGGGGTCTATCTCTCGATCCTGCTTACGGTGCTCACCTGGTTTCTGCTGTACCGCACCGGGTTCGGGCTGCGGCTGCGCTCGGTGGGCAGTAACCCCGAGGCGTTACGGCTACGCGGAGTTTCGCCGGAGCACTATAGGCGCATCGCGATTGTGCTCTCGGGCGTGGGCGCCGGGCTCGGCGGTGCGCTGCTTGCGCTTCGCCTCGGCGTGTATCTGCCGAACATCACCTCCGGTCGCGGCTGGATTGCGCTTGTTACGGTCTTTCTCGGCTACCGCCGCCCGGCGGGCGTGCTGATCGCGGCGTTCGTGTTTGCGCTTGCCGAGACGGTCTCGATGGCGGCTCAAGGGGTGGTTGCGCTGCCGAACACGGTGCTGTTGAGCCTGCCGTACGTGCTCACCGTGATCGCGATGGTGGTGTACTCGGCGGTGCGCAGTACGCGCCGCGCGCGCTACTCGCGATAGAGCGCAACGCGCCGGCCGAGCAGATCCTCTACCGCCGCCTGCAGCGCGCGGTCCTGCTCCACCGCCCAGCGTTGTAGCTCGCCCAGGCGTGCGCGCGGCTGCGTGAGCGAGAGGTTCCCGGGGCTGCCGAGCGGTGTGCGCGCCGCGATCAACTCGGCGGGGTCGCGGTCACCGGCGAGATCGGGGGTTTCACCCACCTTTCTGTAGGCGTCGCGAAAGCTGTCTCCGGCGCGCACGTACTCGAGCGCCGCGTCGGTGGCGAACACCTCGGGGGTAAACGCCGCGCGCAGACGCTCGGGGTGCACCGTGAGCCGCTCTATCGTCAAGGCCGAGACCCGAACGCTGTCGAGCGCGGTGCGCGCCGCGGCGAGCAGCGGCTGCTTGGTTTCCTGAAGATCGCGGTTGTAGCCCGAAGGCAGGCTACGCACCACGTTCTTAACCTGCGCGGCCCACCCCGAGATCATGCCGGATTTCGCGCGCACGAGCTCGAGGCCGTCGGGATTTCGCTTCTGCGGCATGATACTCGAGCCCGAGCAGAGCTCCTCGGGCAGACTGAAGTAGCCGAACTCAGGCAGCGAAAAAAGAATAAGATCGGTCGCGAGTCGATTGAGCGTGAGCCCGAGCTGATCGAGAAGATCGAGCACCAGCGACTCGACGCGCCCGCGCGAGTTGTTGGCGTAGAGCACGTTGTTCTGCACACGCGCGAAGCCCATCAGCTGCGCGGTGCGCGCCCGGTCGAGCGGCAGCGGCACGCCGTAGCTCGCGGCGGCGCCGAGCGGCGATTGGTCGGCCACGGTGTACACGCCCTGCAGCAGCTGTAGGAGATCGACGAGCTCCTCGGCGTAGGACGCCATCCAGAGCCCCACGGTGCTGGGCATCGCGGGCTGCATATGCGTGCGGCCCACCATCGGAAGGTCGGCGTGCCGCTCGGCGCGGTCGAACAGTAGCGCCGCGCAGCCTGCCGCGGCCCCGGCCAGCGTTGTGAGGTAGGCCTTGGTGTAGAGCCGTAGCGCGGTCACGACCTGATCGTTGCGGCTGCGGCCGGTGTGAATTTTCTTGCCCGGCTCGCCGAGGCGCTCGGTTAGGCGGTTTTCTATGGCGGTATGCCCGTCCTCATCCTCGCGCGTGATCTCGAAGCGCCCCTCGGCGGCCTCGGCCGCTATTGTGCCGAGCTCGCGCTCGAGCGCCGCGGCCTCCTCGCCGGTGAGCAGCCCCACCTCGGCGAGCATGCGCGCGTGCGCCACGCTCGCGGCGCAGTCGGCCACCGTGAGCTCACGGTCGAGCAGGTAATCCTCGCCGACCGTGAAGCGTTCTATGAGTTCGTTTAGCGTATAGCCCTTCTGCCAGAGTTTCGCCACCTGCACTCCCCTTTCTTCGCGCGTTTGCTGTGCCTTGCGTCCGCCGCCCGCGGCCGCCGAGCCGCCGCTTGCGTCGCCACGCTCTACCCGGCGGCACGGCCCGCGGTGCGGCGCGGCGGAGCACCACGCGGCGGCGTGCCGCGCGGCGGCGACAGTATTACGCGTTTTGGGGAGTGAACTCAAGGCCCTCGGCGGCGCGCGCAACGCGGATGACCGAACCTTCGGTGAAGGCGCCGGAGAGCAGTTGCTTCGCGAGCGGGTTCTGAAGGTGCGTCTGAATTGCACGCTTCAGCGGACGCGCGCCGAACGCCGGGTCGAACCCTACATCGGCAAGGTACTGCTTGGCGTCGGGCTCGAGCTCAATCGAGAGCTTCTTCTCGGCAAGCCGATGCGCAACACGCGCGACCTCGAGATCCACGATCCTGAGAATCTCGTCCTTGCCGAGACGGTGGAAGGTGATGATCTCATCGAGCCGGTTTAGAAACTCGGGCTTGAAGGTTGCGTGCAGCAGCGCATCGATCTGGTCACGAATCTCGCTCAAGTCGCCGGCCTGCAGGATGAGATCGCTCCCGATATTGCTCGTGAGGATAATGATGGTGTTTCTAAAATCCACCACGCGCCCTTGCCCGTCGGTGAGGCGGCCTTCGTCGAGCAGCTGCAGGAGCACGT
>PUOW01000058.1 GCA_003552185.1 Spirochaetaceae bacterium | reverse complement strand
CGCTTCCCGGTGCTGGTCGCCGCGGCTTCCCTACGCGCCGAAAACGGTGAACCGTTTGTGTACTTTGCCACGATAAAGGATATAAGCGAGCGTAAGCGCGTTGAGCGGCTGCACCGCCAAAGCCTCGAGCGACTGCGTTTTGCCACCGAGATCGGGGGCCTCGTGGAGTGGGAACTCAATCTCGACGATCACAGCGTGCACCGCCTTCCGCTTCACGACCAGCTCTACGCGGACTCTCCGCAGGTCGGGGAGCTTCTCCCGGACTGGACCTACGAGGCGTTCCTTGAGCATGTCCATGCCGAGGACCGTGCGTACGTGGACAAGCAGTTCAAGGACGCGATCGAGCGAAACGAAAGCTGCAGCTTCCAATGCAGAGTCCGGCGGGCCGACGGCGAGCTTCGGTGGGTCTGGGTCGCCGGCAAACAGATGACAGGCAATCTCGGCGACTCACGCCGAATGGTGGGTCTGGCTCGCGATATCACCGACGAAAAGCGCAATCAAGAGCGCGTGCTGTACCAGGCCGAGTTTCAACGGTTGGTGGCCGAGATCTCAACCGATTTCCTGCACATTCAACGCTCAAACTTCGACCAGACCCTTCTCAGAATGTTGGAGCGCGTCTGCGTGTTTTTCGAGACGGACCGGGCGTATCTCTTTCAGTTTTCCGAGGACGGCACCACCATGAGCAACACGCACGAATGGTGCGCCGAGGGGATCTCCTGGCAGCGCGACTCGCTGCAGAACCTGCCGGTTGAGTCGTTTCCGTGGTTGCACGAGCAGCTGTTAACCAAAGGATGTGTTCACATCCCGGACATCGATGAGCTTCCGCCGGAAGCCGGCGCGGAGCACGCCGAGGCGATCAGGGCGCAGGCCAAGGCTTTGTTGTGCGTGCCGGTTGCGCAACGCGACGGCCGCGTCGTGGGCTTTTTTGGATTCGACTCGGTTCGCCGCACACGGCGATGGGACGACGAAGAGATCGTTATGCTTCGAGTTCTCTCGAATCTGTTGGTCGAGGCGTTCGCGAAGATCGAGTCGGAGCAGTCCCTGGTTCGGGCCAAAGAAAAGGCCGAAGCCGCCGACCTCGCTAAATCGCAATTCGTCGCGAACATGAGCCACGAGATCCGCACCCCCTTAAACGCGGTGATTGGGTTCACCGAGCTGATCAAGAACACCCCGTTGAACCGAACGCAGGCCGAGTACGCGAGTCACGCGCATACCTCGGCGCAAACGCTTCTCGAGATCGTAAACGACATTCTCGATTTCTCAAAGATTCAATCCGGTAAGCTCGAGCTCGAGTTCGTGAAGACCGATCTTGCCGAACTCATCGGCCAGGCCTGCGAGATCGTGACCTACCTGGCCGTCCGGCAGGGTGTGGAGCTTCTTGTTCACGCGGCCCCCGATCTTCCGGAGTTCGTGGTGGTTGATCCGGTTCGGCTCAAGCAGGTGATGGTGAACCTTTTGACCAACGCGGTGAAGTTCACCGAACAGGGTGAGGTGGAGCTGCAGGTGCGGTTTGCGCGTTCCGGGGACCGAGAGGGAACGCTGCAGCTCGCGGTGCGAGATACCGGCGTAGGCATCTCGCCGGAGCAACAGCAGAAGCTCTTTGAGGCCTTCACACAAGCCGATACCTCCACAACCCGCAAGTTCGGCGGCACCGGGCTCGGCCTAATCATCTCTCAGAGCATAGCCGAGAAGATGGGCTCGTCGCTCGAGATCTCGAGCGAGCCGGGCGAGGGCTCGGTGTTTTCGCTCGCGCTTGATCTCGCCTATGAAGACGAGCCGCAGAGCGCAGAGGAAGGCGCTTCCGAGCTTGTCGGTGTCGAGCGCGCGCTTGTGGTCGACGATAACAGGCGAAGCGCAGAGATTATCTCGGAGCTGCTCGAACGCCGGGGGATACGCTGCAGCACCTGCCGGAGTGGACAGGAAGCGACCGCAGAGCTGGAGGCATCCGGGCCGTTTGATCTGCTGGTAGTTGATTACCGGATGCCGGAACTCAGCGGTTTCGAAACGCTTTCGCAGGCCCGCGAACGCGCGGCCGAAGACGACAGGAACCTACCGGCAGTAATCTTGCACGAGATTCTCGACGAACAGGAGGTAAGCCCAAAGGCAACCGAGATCGGGGCGTGCGCAACCGTCGTGAAACCGGTTCGGAGTGCGACCTTGTCCGCCGCAATAGCGGCCGCTCGCAGCGGCCAGGCGAAGCACGGCGCGGCGAAACACAGCTCGGCCAAGCACCGGGAAAGCGAGCACGGGGAGGCCAATCGCGGAGAGCTCGAGCGCGGCTCGGGCGATGCGCCGCCGGCTGCGCAGCGGGGTGTCGCCGAGCCGTCGGCCGAGGCTGCGCGGCGGGGTGCCGCCGAGCCGTCGGCCCCGCCGGCGGGCTGCGAGGACGGCCCCACGGTACTCGTCGTCGACGACACCACCGTAAACCTGACGCTAAGCAAAGCGTTGTTGCGTGAGTGGCTTCCCGCCGCCCGCGTTCTTGAAGCGCAGGACGGCAGGGAGGCTGTGGAGATCGCAAGTACGCGTGAACCCGACGGCATTTTGCTCGACATTCACCTCCCGGAGATCGACGGCATTGAGGCCGCGCGACGGATACGAGCCAATGAGCACGATACCGCATCTCGCCGTGTGCCGATTGTGGCGCTCACCGCCGACGCGCAGCAAGAGATGCAAGAGCGCTGTTTTGCGGCGGGAATCGACGAGATCCTACTCAAGCCGATCGACCAAGACGCCCTGCGCAACGCCTTAGAACGGAACCTTCCGTCGGTGGAAAGCACCGAGCGCTCCGCCGACAGCGGTTCGGGGAGAGAGGAGCACGCGCTGCCGAGCTTCGACAAAGACGCGCTCAAGCGTTCGGTCAATCTTGACTGCGCAGTTTATACCGAGCTGGTGAGCGCTGCGCTCACAGACCTCCCGGCGATCATAGAGCAACTCGAGCACGGCGCCGTCGCCGGCGACTGCAGCCGGGTGAGGGAGGTCGCGCACTCGCTCAAAGGCGTGGCGGGGCATCTCAAACTCGAACGGCTTGTGTTTCTCGCCGAGCAGCTCAGCGCGGCGGCCAAAGGCCGCGCCGACGATCTGCCCCGAGTCGCGGCGAGCATCCGCGCCGAATGGGAGGCCGTACAGGAGGTTCTCACGCGCGAGCGGGCCTGAGCACGGCCTAAGCACTGAAGACGCGCGTGCGACTGTGCGGCCCCGCGGGTGCTCCAAGCGCTGCCGGCGCCCGGGGTACGAGCGCCCGGGGCAAGAGTGCCCCGCAAAAGATAACGATTGCCGAGGGCTGCGGCGTGGTATACTACGCTCAAACGAGCGTAGCGGAAGGCGCCGATGAAAGCTCAGCCGGGCGACGCGGTGTTTGAGACCCGCGGTTTGACCAAGGT
>PUOW01000046.1 GCA_003552185.1 Spirochaetaceae bacterium | reverse complement strand
CTGAGCTGATATCCGTAGGTGTGTCGAAACAGATAGAGATTCGCGAAGGTGAACTCCGAGATGCCGTCGGGCTGCAGCGCGAGGTCGGGATGGAGCGACGGTTGCATCTCGAACGAGATTGGGGCGAACTCGGGAAAGCGTGGAATACTCATGAGCTCCTCATCTTACGGGTTTTCTACGCCTTCGGCAAATGCCGGCCGGGCGCATCACGCGACTCGGCCGGATCGGGCACCGTGGCCGGATCAGGCACCGGGGGCGTAGGCGACTGCGGACGCTCGTGCAGTCGCTCGTAGCGCATGGCGCTCAGCAAACCGCGGGCCATGAACAACATCACGATCGTGAACGGAAGCGCCGCGAGTATCGCCATGCGCTGCAGCGCCTCGAGACCGCCGGACAGCAGCAACACCGCGGCGGCGCTGGACTGCAGCACTCCCCAGGTTACTCGCTTCCAGATCGGGGGCGAGAGGTTGCCTTGAGAGGTCATCATCGCGAGCACGTAGGTAGCCGAATCGGCCGAGGTGATGAAGAACACCGAGAGTAGTAACAGCGTAACCGCGGTCATCGCGGTAGCCCCCGGATAGTACGAGTACACCTCAAACAACGCGGTCGGCACGTCCGCGACCGCCTGTTCCGCGATCGCGATGCCGCGCTCGAGCTCGAGGTGCAACGAAGCGCCCCCGAACACCGAAAACCAGAGGAACGTCAGCAATGCCGGCACCGCGAGCGCCCCGAGCACAAACTCGCGTACCGTGCGCCCGCGCGAGATGCTCGCGACAAACAAGCCGACGAACGGTGACCACGAGATCCACCACGCCCAGTAGAACAACGTCCATGACTGCGTCCAGGCGTGCCCCTCAAACGGATTGACGTCGAGGCTACGCGGCACAAGCGACGCGAGGTACTCGCCGACGGTGGTGGTGAACACGTTCAGGATGTACGCGGTTGGCCCGAGTATCAGCATCGCGGTCATCAGCGCGAGCGCGACCATGACGTTTCCGCGGCTCAAGACTTGAATGCCCTTATCGAGCCCCGTCATGCTCGAGATCATGTAGAGCACCGTTACCACCGCAATCACGATCAGGGTTGCCCCAACACCCCCGGCAATCGGCAGCACCGCTGCGAGCCCTCCGGTGATCTGCATCGCGCCGAGTCCCAGCGAGGTCGCGATCCCGAACACCGTTGCGAACACCGCGAGAATATCGATTGCGTACCCGAGCCACCCGTAGATGCGCTCACCAATCAGCGGATAAAAGCAACTCGAGATCAGCGGTGGCATGCCGCGGCGGAACGAAAAATACGCAATCGAGAGGCTCATCACGATGTAGATCGCCCAGGGGTGAATGCCCCAATGAAAGAAGCTGTAGGCCACCGCGAACCCGGCCGCCTCGCCCGACTGGGCCGTTATGTAGTCCGGTGGCTGCAGATAATGGCTCAACGGCTCGGCCACACCCCAGAAGATCAGTCCGATCCCCATCCCGGCCGCAAACAGCATACTGAACCAGCCGAAGTAACTATACTGGGGTTTCTCGGAATCGTTTCCTAATCGCAGTCGGCCGTAGGGACCGAACGCCATATAGAGGCTGAACACCAGAAACGCGAATGCCGCAAGCAGGTAGCCCCAACCGAAACTCGCGATTACCGTCTCATGCAGCATGCCGGTTATCACGTCGAGCTCCTGCGGCGCGAGGATTCCAACCCCTACGAAGACCGCGACCAGCACCAGCGAAACGACGAAGACAGCGTGCTTAAACACCATGCCGAGCCTCCGTGTGCGGTGTTCGCGGAATGATCAAGACCGAGCACCGTGCGTTATACGCGATCGCCTCGGCGGTTGAGCCGAGCATCGTCGTGATTGCGCGATCGGAGTCGGCCTTTCCCACGACCAGCACACCCACGTTGTTGCGATGCGCGTGGTGCACGATCGCGCTTCGCGGTCTGCCTACCACCGAGTAGGTTCGGACGGTTGCGCCGCCTTCGCGGCACTCCTCGGCGAGGCGATCGAGGTCGGCCTGCACGCGTGCGATTCGCCTGCCTTCGGCCGCCGGGTCGGGGGCGCGCTCTCCTACATGAAGAAGGATCACCTCGCCGTCGAAATCTCCGGAGCTACGGAGGTACGGGATTACCACGCGATCGCTATCCTGGAAGTCGGTGGCGTACATAATCGTCGGTGCGTCCTCAGGTGTGGAGTCGGGGGCCACCGGGTGGGCCGAGGTGCGGGCCTGCTTGTACACGAATACCGGCAGGTCCGAGAGGCGCACAATATCCTTTGTGATGCTGCCGACGAGGCTTCGCTGTATCCAGCTCTTGCGGCGCCACGGGAACGCGATAAGGTCGCAGCCGTGCTCGGCTCCGGTTAACGCCACTGTTGAGGCAACCGAGCCCGAACGCACGAGCGTCCGGCATATGAGATCCGGGCTAGAGATCGAGTCGGCGCGCTCCTCGAGTTTTGCCGTGCTGCGGCCCGCAACCGGACCGGAGCGCACATGGAGCAACAGCACCTCGCGAGCTCCGAACGCCTTGAGAGCGGTCACGATACGCTCGAGGCGAGCCGGGCTTTCGCGCAGGCTCAAGGGGAGCAATACGGAATCAAACATTAGGCTCAGATGTATCAGAATTCGCGCATTTAAGAAAGACAGCCGCAGCGTAGCTGCGGCTGACGGGATGGAGGCATGGTTGGTTCGTTCGAAAGCCGTGGCTCCGTGTTAGAACGGATCCTCGGTGGGCGGCAATCCGCCGTCGGGCGCCGGCTGTTCCGGCATCGGCTCGTCGGGCGCCGGTTGCTCCGGAGCGGGTTGATCGGGCGCCGGCTGCTCGGGCATCGGCTCGTCGGGCGCCGGTTGCTCGGGCATCGGCTCGTCGGGCGCCGGCTGCTGCGGTGCAGGTTGCTCAGGCATCCCCTCGTCGCCCGGCATCTGCGGGTCGGCGGGTGGTTCGGGGTCGGGGAAGCCTTCGCCTTCCTCAGGTTCCGGAAAGCCCTCATCGGTCTCCGGGAAACCGTTGTCGGCTTCAGGGAACGCGTCGTCGAACTCCGGCTCTTCGTCCCATGCCTCATCCCACTCCTCATCGTCGAACGGATCCTCGGCATCCTCATCCCACGGATCTTCTTCGTCTTCCCAGGGATCCTCAGGCGGCGGCGCAAAGTCGTCATCCGGCATCTCTGGCGGTGGATCATCCGGCGCGGGTTGCTCAGGCGCCGGCTGCTCCGGCGCGGGTTCGTCCGGAAGCGCGGGTTCGTCGGGAGCCGGTGACTCGAACTGGGCGAAGGCCGCTCCAGGCCCGAACGCCACCAGCAAGACCGCGAACAGGACCGCTCCGTATCGTGCAATTCTTACGCGCATCTGCATCTTTGCACTCCTTGTTTGTCGTTGGATTCGCGTCTACCTACACGCGATAAGCTAAAGCGCGCGAATCCAGGTGCAATGAACAACGTGTGAAGATCATGTCAAAACCTGGCCGGGGCCGCTGGGGATCCGAAGCCTATGCACCACCGGCGCGAGCCGGCGAGCGGCCGGACGTGCGCACGAGCCGGCGAGCGGCCCACAGGAGCGCGGCCACAGGGAGCGGCCTGGCGAGCGCACGAGCTCGCGGGCCGGCGAGCGGCCCGGCGAGCGGCCCACGGGAGCGGCCCACGGGGGCGCGGCCACAGGGAGCGGCCTGGCGAGCGCACGAGCTCGCGACCCGGCGAGCGGCCCACGGGAGCGGCGGCAAGCGCTTGCGCCGGTCGTGCCGATTTGGTACCGTCACGCTCATGGCGAAGCACGCAACCGGTCTATTGTCGCTCGAGCACGAGCGTGCGTGGTTTGAGGAGGACGTGGTCGCGCGGTTTCTGCGCTATGCGCGGGTGCACACCACCTCGGACAGGCACAATCAAGACACCCCCTCAACCGAGGGTCAACGTAGGCTCGCGCAGATGCTCGAAGCCGAGCTACGCGAGCTCGGCATCACCGATCTCGAGCTCGATCGGCATAGCTATCTCATCGCGCGTCTGCCGGCCAGTCCCGGCTACGAACACGTGCCGGCGGTAGGATTTCTCGCGCACCTGGACACCTCGCCCGATATGAGCGGCGAAAACGTCAACCCGGTGCTGCATCGCGACTACGACGGAGGCTCGCTTGAGCTCGGAAACGGGTACCGGCTGGATCCGGCCGATGCACCGGCGCTGCACGACTATATCGGCGAGACCGTCATCACCGCCGACGGCAGTACCCTGCTGGGGGCGGACGACAAAGCCGGGGTGGCCGAGATAGTGACCGCGGCGGCGTTCCTGATGCGCAATCCCGATATACCGCACGGCCCGATAGAGCTCGCGTTTACCCCCGACGAGGAGATAGGGCGCGGGATGGACCGCTTTCCGCTCGAGCGTCTCGAGTCGCGGTTCTGCTACACCATCGACGGCGGTCTCGAGGGCAGCATCGAGCCCGAGTGTTTCAATGCTCACCGTGTGCGCGTCGCGATAACCGGGCAGGTGGCGCATCCGGGGTACGCTCGCGGACGCTTGGTGAACGCCGCCACCGTTGCGGCCGAGTTTGTGGCCGGGTTGCCGCGCAGCGAGTCGCCCGAGGCCACCGACGGCGATTACGGGTTCTACTGCCCGGTTGAGCTGCGCGCCGGGCTCGGGAGTGCGGAGGTGGATCTCATCGTTCGGGACTTCACCAGTGGCGAACTCGAGCGGCGGCTTGCGTATCTCACCGCGCTTGCCGGCAGCCTCGAAGCCAAGTTCCCCGGGGCGCAGGTGAAACTCCAGATCGAGCAGCAGTATCGCAACATGCGCGCCGAGATCGACCGTCACCCCGAGATTCTTGAGCTTGTAGATCGCGCGGTTCGGGCACTCGGTATCGAGCCGAACTTGAGCAAGATCAGAGGAGGGACCGACGGCGCGCGGCTTACCGAGATGGGAGTGCCTACTCCAAACGTCTTCTCCGGCGCCCAGAATCTGCACGGGCGCTACGAGTGGGTTGCGGTTCGTGCGATGGGGGCGGCGGCCAAGACCGTGATCAACATCGCGGCGGCCTACGCCGAACTCAACGGTACACGCGCGGCACCCGAGCGGTAGGGCTGCAGGTTACCTCATACGGAATAGTCCCGGTTAGGTTTGCGATCTCCTCGGCGTCGGGACCGTCTTGGTCGGGCCCGAACAGGGTCACGGTGTCGCCGGTTTGCACCTCGGGCTCGGGCCCGATATCGACCATGAACTGGTCCATGCAGACGCGCCCCACGATTGGGTAGCGTGTGCCCCGGATCAGCACCTCTCCGCGGTTGGAGAGCAGCCGATTGAACCCGTCGCCGTAGCCGGCCGGCACGGTCGCGATTACGGTGTCTTTCTCGGTGTGATAACTGAGCCCGTACGAAATGCCGGTGCCTTTCGGCACGCGCTTGGTGAACACAATCTGCGAGCGAAACTCCATCACCGGCTTGAGCTCGAGCGGGCGTTCTTGGTCGCCCGACGGGTAATACCCGTACACCGATATTCCGGGGCGTACCATATCGAACCATGTTTCGGGATACTCGATAACCGCTCCGGAGTTGGCGGCGTGCACGATCCCGGGGTTTATACCGGCGGCGCGAAGCTCGGCCGCAACCTCCGCCAACCGCTCCGCCTGTCGGCGAGTGAAGCTCGAGTTGGGTGTGTCGGCTACCGGAAAATGCGTGCAGACACCGTCGAGCCGAAGGTGCCCGCAGGCGAGTATCTGAGAGGCAAGATCGCGCGCTTCCTCCGGGCGGCACCCGACGCGGCCCATTCCAGTGTCCACCTTCAGATGCACGCCCACAACGCGCCGGCAGTCGGCCGCGGCGCGATCCAGCTTGGCGATGTACTCGCTATCGGCCACGAACGGAGCCAGATCGAGCTCGGCGATTGTGGCAAACTCGGCAGGGTCGGTTAGGCTGTAGAGTAGGATGGGCCCGCCGACGCCCTGCGAGCGCAGCTTCGTGGCCTCGCTCACCGCGGCGACCCCGAGGTACTCGGCTCCGAGCTCAAGTGCGATCTCGGCGACCTCGCACACTCCGTGGCCGTATCCGTCGGCCTTCACCGCAACGCAAAACAGCGGGCGGCGGCGGTTCGCGCTACGACTCGCGGTGTGTTCCATCAAGGTCGTGATATTATGTCTGAGGTTATCGAGATGAATGACGGCTTGTGTTGGTCGCATCGCGAATAAGCATAAACCCGGTCGGAACATTTGAAAAGACCAAGCCTCGTGGTAGATTTAGATTACTAAGAACGGCCAAGAGAGCATTGATGCGTAGGCTTACGACCGCCGCGGCTGCGGCGACGATCTTGGTGGCGCTGCTTCCTGTGTTTGCACTGTTGGGCTGCGAAGGAAACTCGCTATTCTTCGAGATCGACAACGACGATATCTCTGTAGTCCTTGAGACGATCGCCGACGGGAGCATTGTCTCGGGCGAGATCTCGGTTTCGATCGCGACCCAGCGCAGCAACGACGCCACGGCCGAGAACGGCACCGCGGCCGAGGCCGTAAGCGGCGAGGGCGGCGAGGGCGGTGTAGGCGAGGCGAGAGGCCCCGGGGTTGCGTCCGAGCCGGTGGTGCTCGACTGGGTGGTTCGCGCAACCGACCGCCCGCGGGTAGTCTCACGAGGCTCGTGGGAGATTACCGAAGCGGCCGAGTCCACCACGCTCCGGCTGCCGGAAGATCTCTCCACCGGCCTGTACGAACTCGAGCTCACGGTCTCGGTGGACGGTCGCGAAATCGAGCATCTCGAGCGGGAGTTCTTCTACAGCAGCGGCAGCTACCGATTTGCGCGCGTATCTTCTTATCCCGCCGCGTTTGTGCCCAACTCGGACGGAATCTTGATCGGGCGCATTAAACATCCCGAGGATCAGTCGCCGTTTGTGCGAGTGCATTTCGCGGGCCAAAGCCGTACGGCCGAGGTGGAAGACGGCCGGTTCGAGGTGATGCTTCATAGTCCGGAGTCCGAGGGTGTGTATACCGCACAGTTTGAGTTATTTCCGGTGAAGCCCCCGGCGGATCGTGCCGAGTACCGCTTTGAGGGCCCTGTCACGCATAACCATAAGTTGATCGTGAAAGACCGTCCGGGAGCCGAACTCGCCGACGGCGATCCGCGCTTCTCGCGGTTTGCGCTGCGCGGCAATCTGCGCGACAGCGGCGTGCGTCCGCGTTTAGCCACCGAGTCGGCCGAGCACGCGAGCGAGATCGGGTCGCCACGCCTTGCGGTACGAGACGAGGTGTTCGGGTATTGGCTCGAGTCCGGGGAGGGGTTTGAGCTGTCCGACTTCATGCTGCCGGTGCGTGGCGGCGCGGTAGAACCGTTCACGATCGAGCTCGAGATCTACCTGCCGACCGAGCAAGACAACCGGCATGTGTTCAGTACGGTGAGCAAGGGCGACGACGCGATCGGGCTTGCGGTGTTGACGGCCGAGGAAGGTCGGATGATGATCTCGATCTGGTCCGGGGAGCGATCGGTGCAGCTCGAGACTCAGGAGCGGATGTTTGAAACCGGAGCCGCATCACAGGTGCGGGTGATCGTGATTCCGCGCAGCGACGACACGCTTGTTCGGCTCTCGGAACGCCGGGCGGCACGGGTGGAGGAGTTTGTGGCCGAGCTGAGCGCAGAGGAATGGCGTATGGGGACGACCCGCGACGCCACAACCGAGGCCGATGAAGCCGGGTCCGACGCGCGGAAAGTGGCGCCGGGCAAGACCGTGGTCGGCGGCGTAAACGGGTTCTGCGGCATTATCGAGTCTTTTTCGGCGTACAGCGGCGACCGTGGAGCTGACGAGCTCACGCGGCGCGTAGTATACTGACCGGCGCGAAACCTGCGCTATTGCATTGGGGTGAGGGGTATGAAGGTACGAGACTCAGGCGCGTATCGAGTTGTGTGCGCCGCGTTCGTACTGTTCTGCGTTGCAACCGTCCCGGTCACGGCACAAGAGTTCTCTGAGCGTCAAGAAATCGCGATCTTTCGGCTCGACTACTATGGCGCACCGCGCGATCCGGTGCCGAGCGAGCGTACCGCGGTGCAGTTCGGGCGCGTGTTCGGGTACGAGCGGCGTGTGGAGTCGGAAACCTCCGACATCTTTCGTCGTGCGGTAGGAGCGGTAGACGAACACATCCGCAGCGTCTTTATCAATCTTGGCCGCTTCGAGGTAATAGGGCTCAACCATCGGCTGAACGCCGAGAACGTCGACGCCTTTACGCGCGTGTTGCGCGATCATCGTGAGCGAGATCTGGATTTACCCGAAGAGGTGTTGCTCGGCGAAGAAGCGTTTACCGAGCAAGACTTCGATCGCCTTGTCGGGGGCTTCATCATCGTGATCCCCTCGGTTTCGTACTACAACGTCGCCGCCCGTGGGCGCGAGTACGAGGCCGAGATCGAGACCTCGTTCACCTTTATCGATGCGCGCGATCAATCCACGATCGATCAGTTCTTTGTAAGCACCACAGGGAGCGACGGAAACGCGGTCGCTGCGATGCGCGAAGCGGTAAACGGAATCGCACCACAGCTTGAGTATCAGCTGCGCAGCATGGATATCTTTCAACTGCGAAGCGGGGTGCTCGATGTTGCGGGGCGAACCGTGATCCTTGAGCTCGGGCGCAACCTCGGTGTGCAGCGCGGCGACGAGTTCGCAATTGTGCAGGAACGCCGCACGCCCACCGGGCACCGCACGGTCGACGAAACCGGCATGATCGTGATCAGTGATGTGCGCGAGGAGTTCTCGATTGGGCGACTCTTGTACGCCAACCCCGGGGTGCAGGTTGGTGATCAGTTACAGGAGGTGCCGCGCTACGGCATAGATGTTACGCCGTACGGTAACGTCATCCTGCCGCTCGACCGGCGCTACGAACGGAGCACCTTCGTCGCCGGGGTAAAGGCAACCGCGAGCCGCGGTTATTTTCGCGTACGGCCGCAGGCGGGGTTCGAGGTGCCGTTCACCGGCACGCTGCTCGCGTTCTTGTTTCCGGCCAATCTGTACGTAGGAGCCGAGAGCAACTGGTATCTTGGGCGGCTCAAGCTCAATCCGAGTTTCGGCGTGGGGCTCGGCGGCGCGGTGCCGTTCAACGATTCGCTGTTCAGCGACGATTTCTACACCACGCATGTCGGGGGTAACCTCAAGTTGGCTGCGAGCTACCTGATCACGCGCGACAGCATGTTGGTTGCGGAGCTGGGCTTCGCGCAGTGGTTTGGGCTATACGACAAAGTCTTCAACGAAACCGTGGTCGACCGTTTTTTCGGAACCTATGGTGGAATTGTGGTTGGTCTGGGGCTAACCTTTAAGTGACGAGCGCCGCCGGTTCGCGTGAACTCGCGTGCAGCAGCGCTGCAGTAGACACGCACCTGCCGCAGGCTCAGAGAGGGAGGATGGTGGTGACAGGACTAGAAACCGGCGCGCCGTTCGCGACTCGGCGCCTCCGGCGATCTTGGGGGCCGGGCGCGCTTCCGATGCTCGTGCTGTGTGGTCTCGTGGTTCTCCTCGGGGCCTGTGCCGGTGCTCCCGACAACCGCGCCGAGGATGAAGCAACCGCCGATGCCGAAACGTACTACGGCGTGGGGCGGGGCGAGACGCTCGGCACCGCGATGAACGCGGCGAAGATGGACGCGGTCCGGAACGCCGTTATCGATCTCATCGGCGAAGAAGCCGAGCGCCGGCACGAAGCTACGCTCGACGAGGTGTTGTACTCCACACGTAACCCGAATCGCTACGTGTACAACGAAACGATGGAGCGACTGCGCTCCGAGAACCTCGGCACGGTAGACGACATGGAGATGCTGTTTGAGCTGCGCATCCGCGTCGATATACCGGCGGTTCAGTCGGTGCTCGATGCCAATCGCATCGAGGCGAGCGAGCGCTCGCCCGACGGCGCGGCCGGTACCGCCGAGGCGAACGGGGAAGCCGAGCAGGCTGTAGCGGACGGTGAGGTGCAGGTCGAGCGTGTGGCTCGCGCGGACCGATCGGCGGCCTGGGAAGAGGCTACGGCGGAGCAGCGTCGCTTCATCGATCGCTATATAGACACCATGACCTACATGGTGTACTTCAAGCAAGACTCCGAGGTCGACGAGTTCCTGCAACAGACCGCGGTGGCGCAGGCGAATCGGTATCTGGCGGGCAACGACTTCATCGCGGTAGACTCTGCACAGGTGGAGCGACTGCGCCGGGAGCAGGAGTACGTCTACGAAGCCGAGACCGGCCGCGAGATGGGGATGCTACAGTGGATTGCGCAGCGCTTGAATGCCGATGTCTATATCGAGATAGACCTCGAGGCCTCGCAAGAGAGCCGGGACGACAATCATTACGGCACCGCGCACGTTACGATGCGAATCTTCGAAACCTCGACCGGTCAGTTGCTCGGCGCGGTTACCCGCCGGAGCCCGCGCACCTTCAGCCGCAGCGGCTCGCGCGAGGCGGTGCTGAACGCGGTGCAGTCTACGGTGTACCAAGCGATGCCGGTGGTGGTTGAGCAGTCCGAGACGCAGATGCAGGGGTATCTCGCGCGCGGCGTGCGCTACGATCTCGTGATTCAAAACACGCTCGACGCGCGCATGATGAGTGAGTTTCGTCGTCGGCTGCGCTCCGAAGTCTCGGATCTCATCACGGTGTCGCAGACGGCCGATGAGACGCGGTACACGGTGTTTTATTTTGGCCGAGTAGACGATCTCGAGGACTTGTTGTACGAGACCTCCGAGGTCGTGCCCGGCCTGCAAAATATGTATCACGTTATAACTCGAGGGAACTCGCTGACCTTCGACACCGGGCTGTAGCTCCGGGCGAAGCAGTGGGCGAATAGCGAGGAGGAGACAAGGATGAAAGCGGTTACGCGTGTTGGGTTGGTGGCGGTCTTGGTGGCGGTGTTGGGAGCGGCGTGTGCGTCTGCCCCCGAGGAAGAGCCGGAGCGGGCGCCGACGCCGGAGCCGACAACCCGGCAGCCCGAGATGCTCGATCATAGGAACCACAAATGGGGAACTCCGGTGCCGGACTGGGTGACGATGGAGGTAGACGAGCTCGAGCAACTCGACCAATACGAAGACTACTACGTGTTCCGGTTCGAGTCGCCGCGCGCGCAGAACCTGCAGGGCGCCGAGATCTGGACGCAGCAGTTCACCGCGCAAAGCGCGATTACGCAAGAGGTGGAGAACCGCGTGCAGACGCGCTTCGCCGGTGCGGCCGCAGGCGATATGGACCTCGTGGAGAACTACATGGAGCAGGTTGTCGCGTCTGTCTCTGATGCAACCGTGTCGGGGTATCGTCGTGCGCGCGATTACTGGGTGAAGATGCGATACTTCGACGGCGACGGAAACGTCGAGGAAGACGCCTACACCTATGTGGTGCTCTACACCATTCCGCAAGACACACTCGACCGCATGGTGCAAGATGCGCTCGACCGCAACGACGGGAGCGTAGAGAGCGAAGAGGAACGAACGGTACGCGACCGCGTGAAGGACGCGTTCGAACGCGGACTGTAGTGCCGCTCCTACCGGAGGGTGCCGAGGTGCCGGCCGTTGATCGAACGATGCGCAGTATTTCTCATCTCGGGTTTCCGGCTCCGCTCGGCGCGGCGCTTGTGGCGGCGGTGGTGCTTGTGCTCAGCGGCTGCGCGGGCTCGCCGAGCGCCTACGACCGCGATCTACCCGACTGGGTTCTTGAGCCGCCGCGGTCCGACGGCGAGTACGAGTACTTCGTTGCGGCCGGAAGCAGCCCTACCGGAGACGTCGCCGAGGCCGAGGACCGCGCCTCGGCCGCGATGATCGACGAGATCGTGCGGTATCTCGGCGTGCGCGTCACCAGCGAGACAACCGCTACCGCGCGCGCGTCGCTCGAGCAGTTCGAGACCGATGTTGAGCAGCAGATCACGCAGCGCGCCGATGCCCGGCTTTCGGGCTTTCGCGTCACCGATCGGTTTCGCTCCGAGCGCGGTGAGGTGGTTACGGTTCACCTGCTCGGCAGGTACGAGCGCGCCGCGTTGAGCGCCGAGCGCGAGCGCTTGCAGGCGTTGTTTCAGGAGCGTGAGGACGCGGTCGCCGAGCCTGAGCAACGCGGTCGCCGACTCGAGCGCGAGGGCCGGTACTACGAGGCGCTCGGCAGTTATCTCGAGGCCGCGCGCGCCGCCGCCGGCTCGGATCTCGAGAATGCCGAGATTCGCGCCGAGCGGAATCTAAACGAGGCGCTCCGTCTGCTTTCGACGATGCGGCTTGAAAAGCACCTCGACGAGCTCGAGACCAATGTGCGAACGCCGTTCGAGAAGCCGTTCGAGTTGGGCGTAATCGTCGACGGCGATCCGGTGCCCGACGCACGCGTGCGTATCTCGTATCAGGATGCGCGCGCCGACGGCCGCCCCGGGATGCGGAGCGTGGTGATGAGCGCCGATAACGAAGGCGTGGTGCGCTTTCGCCACCCTACGCCTCAGGTGGTGGGAAGCAACAGCCTAACCATGACCCTAGACCTCGAGCCGCTTCTCGGTCCGCTTGCCGAGCTTCCCGACCGCTACCGAGCGCAGCTCGATGCGATGCGGCGCACCGCGGTTGAGTCGCAGACGGTGTTTCGCTACCAGGTGGTCTCGCGTGCGCACGATGTGCCGACCGCGGTTGCGTTTCTCGACACCGATCTTGTAGGTAACGCAACCGGCCGCGGTGCAACCCGCTCGGGTATCGTCGACGCGCTCAGCCGATCTGAGTTTCAGGTGCAACCGATCGCACTCGAGCCGAGTTTGCTCGGGGAGGAGAACCATCGCGAGCTACTGTCTCAACTGCGCGATGAACACGGCGAGGAGTTTGAGCGCCTTGTGGTGGGGCGCGCCGGGATAGACGAGGTCACCGAGGGAAACGACGGGGCAATCGTGCGGGTGTCCGGCAGCGTAACGGTGCTTGAAATCGCAACCGGAGAGGTTCTGTACTCCACCGCGCTCTCGCAACGCAGCCGAGCCAACTCAACCGAGGGCGCGGTCACGGCCGCGTTTCGCGCGCTCGGCGACCGCATCGGGGAGCAACTCGCCGCGGTACTTCCGTAAACCGCCGCGCGCGCGGCCGGCTCCGCGGCGGCGGCACGCCGAGGTGGCCGCGGGGTGCCGCCGTCACACCGGCTTGGCCGTCACACGAGCTCGGGCGGCGAGAGGCGTTTCATCACCATCGCGGGGTCGTCCGAGATCAAGCCGTCTACCTCCAACGACAGCAAGCGGTCTACCTCGTCTTCGGAGTTCACCGTCCAGGTGAGAAGCGGATATCGTTCAACTCGGTTGTACCAAAATCGGGTAACCGGGTTGATCTTTCGGCGGTTCGGCTTCAACACGTCGCAGCGAGCGATGAACCGGCCCTGTCCGTTGCGGAGCGCTCTCGGAACACTCTTGCTGTTTGAGTAGATCACCGCGGTCGGAATGCCGGTTTCAAGCGCTGCAAAGCGCTTCACCGGGTATGGGTTAAACGAGCTGACGAGCGTCCGTGCCTCAAGCCCAAACTCGTCGATCAAACGCGCGAGCGCCTGCTCTATTCCGGTGGGGTCGCGTGTCTCTTGTTTGATCTCGATGTCGTAGTACACCTTGTCTCCGAGCAGTGAGAACACCTCGGTGAGGAGCGGCGCCCGTTCGTCGGCAAACTCAGGCGAAAACCACGCGCCGACCGAGCGTTGCCGCAGTTGCTCGAGCGATAGTTCTTCGACGATCCCACCTTCGCCGGTGAGCCTCGATAGCTCGTGGTCGTGTATCACCACGAGCTCGCCGCTCGCGCAGCGATGAACGTCGAGCTCAACTCCGGGCACGCCGTGGTCGAGCAAGAGCTGAAACGCGGGTAAGGTGTTCTCCGGCGCTTGGGCTGAGTATCCGCGATGGCCGAACACGATCGGCCGTTCGGCTTCCGGGAAAAGTGTGATCCGCTCGCGGCTCATTCCTCCTCCTCTTCCGTGAGTTTGCGACGTAACTCGTCCAGTTTGTCGTCTGCTTCCATGCGTGAGATCTTTTCCTTGAGGTGTTGGTCGCTGCCGGCGACCTGCTCGAGTTGCTCGAGCAACGCCTCGGCATTGACGGTTTTCTGTGGCTCGCGCTCCAGCCTGCGAAGCCGCTGCTTGAGGAGCGCCACCTTCACCTCGAGCTCGCGCTTCTCGCGCCCGAGCTCTTGGTATCGGCGCGTGATCTCCTCGAGTTTGTCGATCGCTTCTTGCACGAGATCAATTCGCTGATTCTCGCGCGCGAGTTTCACGCGGTGTTCCCAACTCTCGAACCGGCGGCGCAGATCCTGGCGTCGGTTCTCGAGCTCCTTCATGTTCGCGACGAACTGCAGCGTGTACTCACGCGCTTGCGCCGCCGTTAATCCGTGCAGATCAATATCGTCGGTCATGTCGGCCCGAGTATAACAGGGATTCTCCCAAAAGTGCCATGCAGTCCCGATTCTTGCCCGCAGCGCGTGTTTTGGCTACTCTACACCAATGACCTACGATGATCCGATTGCCGCGCTCGCGACGCCGTTCGGCCGAAGCGCGTTGGCGGTTGTGCGATGCTCCGGGGAAGGATGCCTGCAGTTATTGGCGCCGGCCTTCAGTAGGCCCGAAGCGTTGTTGGAAGCCGAGAGCCATACCGTGGTGTACGGACGGCTTCTGGATCCCGGCGAGCACGCCGGCGCCGGGCACTCCGCCGACGCGCCGGCGGATGCCTCCGTGTCGGGGGGCGCGTCCCGAGGGGAGGTCGCCCCATCGGCCGAGCGCCGCGGGGTGGTAGTCGATGAGCTTACCGCGATGGTGTTTCGAGCGCCGCGAAGCTACACCGGCGAGGACACGGTGGAGCTCGTTTGCCACGGGAGCCCGGTCACGATCGAGGCGGTCCTCGCCGTTCTGCGGCGCCTGGGCTTCCGCTCGGCGGAACCCGGTGAGT
>PUOW01000259.1 GCA_003552185.1 Spirochaetaceae bacterium | reverse complement strand
AGTGGCGAGATATCCTCGATATGGTTGTCGCGTAGGTCGAGCAGTTCGAGCCCGTTGAACTCCGAGAGCGCCGTGAGATCCGAGATGCGATCGTGTTCGTCGGGCTGCTCGGGATGCGACGGCCCGCGATTGTGGCGCAGGTTGAGCTCGCGTAACTCGGGTAGTTGCGCGAGCGCGGTGAGATTCGCCGCGTGGAGGTCGACGATGTTGTTGTCGCGAAGCGACAGCGCCTGCAGGCGGGGCAGCTCGGCGATCGGCGATAGGTCGCGTACTCGGTTGTCGCGCAGGTCGAGGCGTACGAGGTTCGGCATGCTGTCGAGGCCGTCGAGCGACTCGATGCCGCGCGCGGAGGCATCGAGTTCGGTAAGCCGCTCGAGATCGTTTCGCGGGATGTACCCGCCGCGGACCTCTAACGCGTCACGTACCGCCGCCTCGAGCCCGGCGTCGGCAAAGGTCTGCGTGGTGGTGAACGCGGTAAGCATGACGTATAACCCGGTGAACACCGCGAGCCCGAAGGCGGTGATCAGCAGGAGGCGGCGAACGCGGTTCACGGGGCAACCTCACGCGGCGTGACCATGTTGGGCCGTACAATCTCGATGCCCTGCCAGTACTTACTGTTGGAGGTCATCTTCAGCATTTGGCGCTTGATAATCTCCTGTAGCCAGCGCGGCTCGCCTTCGCGCGTTTTTACCTCGAAGATGCTCCGTTTCGGACGGTGCGGTCTGAGTATCGGCCGGGTCGGGAACAGGGTTGCCGCGCGGGTGCTGGTTACGTTGTGATCCATCGTTACCCGCACGCCGCGACGATCGCGACCGGTGAAGCCCTCTCGCCGGTACTGTACCAGGCATACCGGCACCAGTGACCGCACGCGCAAGAGACGCTCAAACTCGCACACGATCTCGTTGTCGTGGTTGGGCCAGCGACCGGTTCGCTCGAACTCGCGGTACTCGTCGAGGCCGACGTGGGTGCTGTACTTCACCATCGAGTTGCCGTGTTTCGTTTTTAGCTCAACCGATACCGTGTCGCAGGTTTCGGGATGTTCGGTATACGCGCGTATGCGAAGTTTGATGCGTCCAAAGTCGCCGTCTTCTTTCTCGTACCACGCGCGATAATCTCGGGTGTCGTAATAGATGCTGCGCACCAGATAGCTGCCCCCGGCCGCTTCGGTGTACCGATCGCGCCTTGTAAACGGCATCACGGCGTTTCGAACGCGGTGATACTCCTCGAGGGTCAGTAGATATTTTCGTTCAAACCGTGCGACTGCGTTCATCCACCCACACTACATCGGCAACGACAGCTGCGGAGTAAGGAGCGACACTCGATTGACGCCGCCGAGCCGTTGTAGGTCGTCGACCACGGTGCGAACCGCCTGTTCCTTCTCGCGCGCGAAGCGCAGCTCGTAGGTAAGCTCCCAGTTGTCGCCTTCTATCTCGTGGTTCCGCAGTTGTACGTTCGCGGCTCGGCTGCGCACAATCTGCTCGATCTCGTTCTCGTCGGCCGGGTGTGCACCGGTAACCACCAGGATATACTCCGCGTGCAGCGCGCGTCCGTATCTCAAGAGATAGAACGTCGTCATCAGCAACGCGAGTATCGCGGTTGCGAACACCGAGGCTGTCCAGTTCAGGGTGCCGGCGCCGAGCCCTACCGCGATCACCCAGAACAGGTACACCATGTCGCGGGTGTCCTTAATCGGTGTGCGGAAGCGAATGATCGAGAGCGAGCCCACAAGCCCGAGCGAAAGCACCAGGTCGCCCTGAATGAAAAACATCACCACCGTGACAATTGGGGCGAGCAACACCAGGGTCGAGAGAAAGCCGCTTTCGTAGTTCATGCCGCGGTGCGTGTAGCGATACACCGCGGCGATCAGCAAGCCGAGGAGCACGGCTATCGCCATTGAAACGAAGAAATTTACGATCTGCTCGGGCGGCAGAATAATGATGCCGAGAAGTCTTTCCACCCTAAGTCATAGCCTCCTGGTGCATGCCGGATTCTGCCATAATAGCACGGAAGGCTGTGCGGCGAACAAGCGCGTGCTACTGTATTTCCTAATGCCCCGAACGGGGAGCCCACATGGGAGCCCGAATGGGGCGGCAGGAGATTTACCGCATGGGTCACGGGTTTAGTGTTTCGGGGCTGTTTCGGCGTCGGCGGTATCGGTTGCTGTTTCTGGCCGGCCTGTTCGTCGTTTTGATTCCGGCGCTCTCGGTCGGCGTGGTTGCGTTCGCCCGCGGCTGGGCCGGCGAACATCCCGGCGGCCTCCCGGGTGAGTATTCGGGAGGTCGCCCCGGCGGCCGGCTGCCCGGCGACCGGCTGCCCGGCGACCGGCTCCGGGAACATGTCGCCGATTCGGCAAGCGATCAGCCCGGGCCCGATGCGACTGCCGAGCTTGCTCGGGTCGGCGCCTCTGAGACTCAGCCCGCGTCCGAGGCCCCGCGTGCGACCGAGGCTCAGCCCGAGGCCCCGCGTGCGGCCGAGGCCCCGCCTGCGCCCGATTCGCCGCAGTGGCGCGTGCAGAACCCCTACGACGGCGTCGATTGGCACGCCGATCGGCAGTACAAGGCCAACTTTCACACACACACCACAAAGAGCGACGGGCTGATGAACCCGCACGCAGTGGTAGATGCCTATTATCAGCTCGGCTACGACGTGCTGTCGATAACCGATCACGACGAGGTCACCTATCCCTGGACCGCATTCTCCACGCTCGAGCCCAGCAGCCTTTCCGCGGCGCGTATGCTGACGGTGTCTCACATTATGCCGAGTAACCTCATGTTCCAAGACCGGGTGCCCGAGGAACTCGGCATGATCGCGATTCAAGGCAACGAGCTTTCGATGCATCATCATATGGGAAGCTTTTTCAGCGATCACCGCGGAACTACCACGGTGTCCGCTTCGCTGGAGGCAATCGCGGCACGCGACGGGCTCGCGATGCTGTTTCACCCCGGCCGTTATACTCGACCGACCGAATGGCACGTTGAGCTCTACCGCGCTAACCCGCACCTTGTCGGCCTGGAGGTGTACAACCAGGGCGACCGGTACCCGAACGATCGCTCGATCTGGGACTCGATCCTTACTCAGACCATGCCGGAGCGGCCGGTATGGGGATACTCCAACGACGACTCGCATCAGCGCAATCAAATCGGGCGTAACTGGAACATGCTGATCCTTCCGGAGCTCTCGGCCGCGGAGGTGCGGCGCGCTATGGAGTCCGGACTCAGCTACTACGTGTACGCCCCCGGCGGCCATACCGGGCCTGCCGCTCCGGTAATTCACGCAGTGCAGGTAGATGAATCGCGGGGTACGATCGAGATCACTGCCACGGGACATGATTCCGCAGTATGGATCTCGGACGGAGAGCTTGTAGAGCTCGGCGCTACGTTGCGCCT
>PUOW01000279.1 GCA_003552185.1 Spirochaetaceae bacterium | reverse complement strand
TTGCAAGCGCCTCTTTGATAAAGGTGAGGTCGAGCTCGTATTGGTCTTGCGACGCTGCGGCGGCCGCAGCGTCGTCTTCAGCAGCAGCCGCGCTCGGTTGCTCGGCGTCGCCGGGCTGCATCTCCGCGTCGGCACCTGCGCTTACCGCGGCGCCGGACGCCGCCCCGAGTTGCCCCTCGAGCGAGAGGCGCTTCTGTTCCTCGGCTTCCTGAGACTCGCGCCCGAAGATGCGCTCTACATCGAGAATAATGTAGAGCCGGTCGTCTTTGTCTACAACGCCGCTGATGTACTTGATGTTGATGTCGCCGAAGATGGGATGCGGCGGTTGAATGCGCGAAGAGTTGATGCCGACCACGCGGTCTATTGAGTCGACGATTACGCCGATCAGCATATCGTTGAGCCGCAGAATCAGCCCCCGCTCCGGCTCGCCTTCGGGGCGCTTCTCGACAGGCAGGCCGAACATGATGCGCAGGTCGATAATCGAGATGATCTCGCCGCGCAGATTAAACACCCCGGCGACATACGCCGGCGTGTTCGGCACGTACGTGAACCCCGCAAACTTCGCGATCTCTTTCACCTTGAGGATATCGACCGCGTAGTCCTTGCCGCCGAGCGTGAAGGTCACCATTTTGTAGTCGACCGTCTCGAGCTCTTCGGCGTTGCCGCCGGTGCGCTGTTTCGTTTTGAGCCGGCTCTGTTGTGTTTTCGTCAATTCGGCCTTGCTACTCACGCGATTCGTCCTTCCAACTTACGCCGATGTTCGATCTCTTGACGCAACCCCAACTCGAGCAGTTGCGGCACATCGATGATGAGCGAAACCGTTCCGTCGCCGGTGATGTTTGCTCCGGCAATACCCGGTGCGTTGGTATAATGGTCGCGCAACGGTTTGATCACCACATCTTCCTCGCCGATGAGAGAATCCACGATCAAGCCCATTTTTTTGTCGCCGCTCCCGACGATAACCACGAATACGTGATCTTTCTCTTCCTCGGTGGGAACCTTGAACAAGCGGTTGAGTCGCAACAACGAGATGACGTCCTCGCGCACATTGAAGACTTCGTAGTTGTCGAGCATCTTGATGTCCGACGGTTTGATACGATGACTCTCGATCACCGAGGTGATCGGAATTACGTACATCTCTTTGCCGACGCGCACCAGCAAGCCCTGGATAATCGCAAGCGTGAGCGGAATCTTGATCGTGAACTTGGTGCCGCTGCCTTTCACCGACCACACCGAGACCTCGCCGTTGAGCTTCTCGATCTGACGCTTCACCACGTCTAGACCGACGCCGCGGCCCGAGACGTTTGTGATCTTCTTCGCGGTTGAGAAGCCCGGCTCAAAAATGAGGTTAAAGGCTTCGAGGTCGGTCAGGGTTTTGCTCGGGTGCACCACGCCGCGCTCCACGGCTTTGGCGCGTACCGACTCTACATCGATCCCGCGCCCGTCGTCGGAGACCTCGATCAAGATCATGTTTCCTTCGTTGCTCGCGCTGAGCGTAACGGTGGCTACTTCGGGTTTTCCACTGGCACGGCGCTCCTCGGCCGATTCTATGCCATGATCGAGCGAGTTACGCACGCAGTGGATCAGCGGATCGAGCAGATCCTCGATCACCGACTTGTCGAGCTCGGTGTCCTCGCCCTCGATCTTCAGCTGCATCCCTTTGTTGAGCGATCGAGAAAGATCGCGCACCAAGCGGGGGAAGCGCGAGAAAATCTGCGCGATCGGCACCATGCGAATGCGCATTACCCCTTCTTGCAGCTCGCCGGTAATGCGACCAAGATTCTGCGCGGTGTTGCGATACTTCGACACGGTGCTCTTCAGCCCGGCATGAAACGGATCGAAGATGCCGGTGACGCGCTCGAAATGGCCCACAAACTCGCGCCGGAGGTCTTTCGGGGACTCGCCGCGCTGCGCGCGCTCGAGGTAGTTCGGCAGCGCCTCGAACAGCTCCTGCAACACCTCGCGATGCTGCTCCTGATGCTCCTGCAACTGCGACAGCAGTTCGTTAAATGAGTTTGAAAGCTGGTTGAAGCTCGCTTTGTTGATGACGGTCTCGCTCACGAGGTTGAGGAGATCGTCTATCCGTTTGCTGTCGACGCGAAGCACCGAGCCCGAGACCTTCTTGCGAGCCTCGGCCTCCGCCTTTCCGCCGGCCTTCTCGGCGGCGGCCGGTGCGGCCGGTGCGGCGGCCGGTGCGGCCTCCTGCGCTTGCTCGACCTCTGCAGCGCCGGAGGCCGCCTCGCCGTTGTCTGCCGCGGCCTCGAGTTCCTCTACCGAAAGGTCTTGTACGCCCGAGTCGCCGGGCACGGCGGCCGGCTGCGACGGGGTGGCTGCTTCGGTAGAGGCACCCGCAGTTTCTATCGGGAGCGGCATGATCGCGGTGGTTACATCGGATATCGCGACCGTGGACGCGATCTGCTGCGGGTCTTGATCGGTCGCGATGTAGTACTCGACGACCGGATGAAACACATCCTCGTACAGCGCGTCAAACTCGGGATCGGTCTTCAAGACCTCGGCCTTGTTTCGAAGTGCGCTGTAGAGTTGAATACCGCCGACGGTGTTCATCGGGTTGTCTTCGTTGAACTCAACTCGTAGGCACACGAGCGTGCGGTCGTCACCGGCGGCCTCGCGAAGCTCAAGGAGCTCGTACTCCGAGATCTGCTTGGAGCCCGCGGGCGCCCCCGCCGCTCGCTCGGGCGGCGTTGCGGCACCGGGCGGCGTTGCCGCCCCGGCCGCCGCGGGTGCCCCGGCCGTGTCGGCGCTTTCTTCGGCGGGCGGCTTGACCACGGGTTTGCCGCCGGCGCCCGCTCGCTTGAGCGCTTCGGAGAGCTGCGAGACGTCGCCGTCGTAGACCGAGCCGTGCGAACGGGCATCGATCATGGACTTAATTACGTCGATTGCCTGCAGCAGGGTGTCGGTAAGATCTGCGGTAACGGTAACCTCGCCTTCGCGAATGCGGTCGAGCAAGTCTTCGACGAGATGAGTGAAATCGCTCAACTCGGTCATCTGCACCGTGCCTGCAGCGCCCTTCAGCGTATGAGCGGCACGGAAGATCTCGTCCACGGCGTCTTGATTACCGATATCGTTCTCGAGAACGAGAACATTGCTCTCGAGCGCTTCTACCTGCAGTCCGGCTTCGGTGAAGAAATCCTGCAGCAGCTCTTCGTTTTGAGGATCAAAGTAGTCGCTCATCGGTAGTAATTATTCTTATTGATTCGAAACTTTAAGTCAAGCCATTGCTGTTACGATATATATACATAAGGATTACGCTCCGCCGAGGCAGGAAAGAATGATACAAACCGCTACTATGCGTCGGATAATGCCCCTATGTCTTGCGACGCTGATGGCCGCCCTGGTTGTTCCGGCGGTCGCCGGCGACACCGGCGA
>PUOW01000170.1 GCA_003552185.1 Spirochaetaceae bacterium | reverse complement strand
AGCGTGAGGTAGAAATGCGGCGCGCTGAACTTCGATTCCGCAAGGCGCTTTGCGATCACGGCGCGGCGACGCGACACCGGTACGCTTTCGTCCTGCGGCGGGAGCGCAGCCCCGGCCGCACCCGCTGCGGCCCCGGACGCCGCCGCAGCCCCGCGCGACGCGTCCGCTCCTGCTGCCGGCGTGAAGTTCTCGATATCGTCTTTCACGATGCGGCCACCGGGGCCGCTGCCCGCGACTCTCCGCAGGTCTATCCCGCGCTGCTCGGCGAGCTTGCGCGCGAGCGGTGAAGCCTTGATGCGCTCCCCGTCGGCCGCGGGCGGAGGTGGTGCGCTCCCGGGTTCCGCCGGGCCCCCGGCGCCTCGCGCTTCGCCCCCGGCGCCTTCCGTGCTCCGCGCGTCGCCGCCGGCGCCGGCTCCCTCAGGTTGGACGGAACCTTCGGCTTCACCCGCGGCGCCTGCCTGAGCGCCGCCTCCGGCGGACGCGGCCGCCTCGGACTCGGCTGCCTGAACCAGCCCGCTGATATCCTCGCCTTGCTCACCAATGATCCCGATTACCTCGCCGACCTTTGCGACTTCGCCCTCACCGCGGATGATCTTCAGGATCGTGCCTTCCTGGGTGGACTCGTAATCCATACTTGCTTTGTCGGTTTCCACCTCGCACAGCACATCACCGGCGGCGACGCCGTCCCCTTCCTTCTTGCTCCAAGAAACAATCGTGCCCTCGTCCATTGTGGGCGAGAGCGCGGTCATTAAGATGTTCTCAGCCATAATCGTCTATCCTCAATCCATGTACGCGGCGCGCTTCACCGCTGCGACAATCTTCTCGCTGGAGGGCTGCACCGCGAGCTCCATATTGTGGTTGTACGGCATCGGCACATCCTCGGAACTCACCAACTCCACCGGCGCGTCGAGATCGTCGAAGCAGTTCTTCGAGATCAGCCACCCCACGTGCGAGCCCACGCTGGCCACCGGCCAGGCCTCGTCTACCACTACCGCGCGGTTGGTTTTTCGAACCGAGGCGTAGATCGCAGCCTCGTCGAGCGGCCTCAGAGAGCGCAGATCGATAACCTCAACCGAAACGCCCTGTTTCTCGAGCTCCTCGGCGGCGCGCATACAGTAATGCACCGGCTTCGAGAACGATATAACGGTAGCGTCGGTTCCCTCGCGCATCACGCGCGCCTCGCCGATCGGCACGAGATACTCTTCCTCCGGCACCTCGCCGGTAAGACCGTAGGTCATCTCGCTCTCGAGCATTACCACCGGGTTGTCGTCACGGATCGCGCTCTTGAGCAGGCCTTTGGCGTCGTACGGGTTTGAGAACGCCACAACCTTGATTCCGGGCACATGCGCGTAGAAGCTCTGTAGCGCCTGCGAGTGCTGCGACGAAAGGTACTCGGCCGGGCCGTTCGGGCCGCGAAACACAATCGGGCAACTCAACTGGCCGCCCGACATATGACGCATCTTTGCGGCGTTGTTGATTACCTGGTCGATCGCGAGCAGCGAGAAGTTGAAGGTCATCCACTCCACGACCGGGCGCAGGCCGCCGAGTGCCGCGCCAACCCCCAGGCCGGTGAACCCGAGCTCCGCGATCGGCGTGTCCATCACACGCGGAACGCCGTATTTGTCGAGCAGGCCGCGAGTCACTTTGTATGCGCCTTCGTACTCGCCGACCTCCTCTCCCATTATCAATACGCGCTCGTCTCGCTCCATCTCTTCATCGAGAGCTTGGCGTAGCGCTTCACGAATTGCAATTTCAGCCATGTGAGACAGACTCCTCTCTTGGATTGTGCCGCCTACGATTGTGCCGCCTACGCGAGCACGTCTTCGTAGATCGAGCTGATCGGTGGTTCCGCGCTTTCCTCGGCAAAATCAACCGATTCCTGGGCAATCTTTTTGGCCTCTTCATCGAGCGCCTGAAACTGGTCTTCTTTCAGCATTCCGGCGTCGAGCATGCTCGACTTCAAGACCAGGATGGGATCTTGCTGCTTGTACTGCTCGAGCTCTTCCTTGGTGCGGTACTTCGCCGGGTCGCTCATCGAGTGCCCTTTGTACCGATAGGTCTTGATATCGAGCAGCAATGGGGCCCGCTTCTCGCGCACGTCGTCGGCCGCCTTCAGCATCGCTTCGTAGACCTCGATCACATCCATACCGTTTACGACGCGTCCTTCCATGTCGTATCCGGAAGCCTTCACATCGAAGTCTTCCACCGCCGAGACCCGCTTCACCGCGGTTCCCATGCCGAAATGGTTGTTTTCGACGATATAGATCGCGGGCAGCTTCCAGACGCTCGCGAGGTTCAGCGACTCGTGAAACGCGCCTTGGTGAATCGCGCCGTCGCCGAAGAAACACAGCGTGACGCCGCCGTCGTTGCGGTACATCTGCGAGAACGCCAGACCGGTGGCTACCGGGATCTGCGCGCCCACGATTCCGTTGCCGCCGAGCATATGCTTCTCGGCATCGAACATATGCATTGAACCGCCCTTACCGCGCGAGCAGCCGGTCTCCTTTCCAAACAGCTCGGCCATCACCACCTTGGGATCCATCCCGCATGCGATCGCGTGCCCGTGATCGCGATACGCGGTGAGAACGTAGTCTTTGCTGAGATCGAGCGCCGCGACGCTCCCGACCGCCACCGCCTCTTGGCCGTTGTAGAGATGGCAGAAACCGCCGATCTTCTTGAGGCCGTACATCTGGGCGGCCTTTTCCTCAAAACGCCGTATAACGAGCATCTCGCGCATCAGCCGTTCGAGAAACTCCTTGTCGTACCGGTTCAAATCGGTCTTCTTGTCGTTTTTCGCCATAAGACTCGGCTCCTACTCTCCTAATTTCACTGCCACGCGCTCGCCGGTCATCGGCTTGAAGTACACCATTTCATCTATCGGCGACTCGAGCACCACCAAACTGCTCTCGTCGGGAATGTTTTTCCAGAACACCGTAAGGTGCCCGCCGAGCGCCTCCTGTACATCGGCCTTCAGCGCCGGGTTGTCGATCACGCTTAGTCCTCCTCGGAGGTACATAATCTCGTCGAGCGCCGCGGTCTGCAGCATCCATTCGACGCGCGGCGCCTCGGGAAGATCGCGAACCCAGGCGTACTCCGGCGAACTCAAGGCGTACAGAAAACCGCTACGACCGCGGATCGTCGCCGGAGTCATCCAACGGAGACGCGGAGTGTTGCCGGGCTGCTCAACAGTACCGAGCACCGCGGTCTTAGCGGACTCGAGAATGCGCTCCATGATCGCCAGCATTTCATGGACTTTCATGCAATAGCTCCTTTATGATAGTTCCCACAGGTTTGGGTTGCAGTAATCGCCCCTTAATGTAACACTCTGATCTTGAATTTGGAAGTCGGAAAATCTATTGTGAGCCTGGGTGTGTCGCGACAACGGCATGTCTTGATGCAACAACGCGTTGT
>PUOW01000160.1 GCA_003552185.1 Spirochaetaceae bacterium | reverse complement strand
TGAACACGACATCACCCGGGCCGACCGCCACGCGCTTCTCGTCGAGCTCGATTTCTCCGTGACCCTCGAGCACCACGTAGTACTCGGTGGTGTGTTTGTGGTAATGACGCTGCGCGTCCTCGGAGATGGTAACATGGTGAATACCGACCGGCCCTCCGTCCTCGCGCGAGAACACTCGCCGCGCAACGCCGCACGGACAGTCGACTGCATTCACATCCGCAATGCGCCGCACGGTCGCGCGCGTCACGTGCTCGCCGCCCGCTGTTTTCTCTTCGTCCATGTCCATTGATCCTCCCGATGGGATCGAGTTGTGTCTATTGTACGCCGAAGCATCGCGTTGCGCCACAGCCCGCTGCAGCCCGCCCTCCTGACACGCGGCCGGCCTCATGCTACCATACGAGCTCGCTCGATAAGACCCGACCGCAGCCTCGCGGGGCGGCGTTGGGCCGAGTTCACCGCTATGCACGATATCTTCGCGTTTCTGTTGCTCTACGCCCTGGGCGTCGTCGGCTGGGGAGTGTTCTCGCTTATTCGCGCGCCGGTGCCGCCGCTTCTCGGCGCGCTCGTTGTTATCGGTGCGCTCCGCGTTTTCGAAGCGCCGGTTCCGGCCTCGCCGAATTTTCTGGACCCTGCGGTGCAGATTATGCTGGGGCTATTCATCGGAAGCAAAGTAACGCGCGAAACGGTAGCCGACCTCAAAAACCTGGTTCGACCGGCGCTGCTCGTTGCGGGGTGGGCGCTCGCGCTGGTGTTTGTGTTCGGTCCCATCTTAGGCCGCGTAAGCGCGCTTGATCCGGTAACGGCCGTCCTGTCCTCGAGCGTCGGTGGGCTGCCGGAGATGATGGTGCTCGCCATGGCGACGCGCGCCGATATCGCTTCGGTTGCGGTGCTCAAGCTGATGCGAGCCGTGATCATCATCGCGGTATTCCCAATGCTGTTTCACCGATTGGTCGAGTCACGGCGCGCCGGCGGACGCGAGGGTACCGGTTGTGCCCGGGCGAATCTCGACAAGTACTCGGACGAAGCGGAGGTTGCACCGCCCGCCGGCAAACCGCCCGGCGACCGAGCGGCGGACGACACCTACCGCGACACCCGACGCGAGGGGAGTGTGCGAGCTCGGCTGAGCCGCCTACGCGAAGCGGCGATCAGCGCGTGGGGGTATCTCTGCAATCGCCCGCTTCAGCTTCTGCTTACGCTCGCGGTAGCGGCCGCCGGGGGCGTGGTTTTTGCTCGGCTCGGTGTTCCCGCCGGCCTCATGGTTGGGTCGATCATAGCGGTGGCCGCCGCCTCGGTGGGCGGCCTTCCGATCCAGGGGTTTCACCCAAAGCTTTTCAATCCGCTACTCGTGGCGCTGGGCATCATGGTTTCACAGCACTTCGGCCCCGAGACCGGGGAGATGCTCGCGTCCGGCGCGCTGCTGTGGCCGCTGCTTCTCTCTACCGTTGTGGTCTTCTTGTCCGCGCTCGTGGTCGCACTACTCATTCGAGGTTTGGCCGGTTGGGACATGCCGCTGAGCCTCCTCGCCGCGGCGCCCGGAGGGTTCACGGTAATGACCGCGATCGCAGTCTACTATGGCTACGATCCGTTTCGCGTATCGATGGTACACCTCGCGCGGCTACTCGCGATCAAGACGGTTGTGCCGGTTGTGTTCGCGTTTCTTTTGTGATGCCCCGTTGAGGACGACCATAGAGCGACTTGTTTCGATAAGCCGAAACCCGTAAGCTTCGCGCAATGAGTCCGCAACAGAGCGATCGCCGAGTCTCCAACCCTCACGTAGGCCGCACAAGAATAGGTAGACAGTTCGCCGTTGCAGCCGTGTTTCTCGCTTCGGTGTTCGTGATCGGCACCGTCGGGTATACGCTGATCGAGGGATGGAGTCTCTCGGACTCGGTTTACATGACGATAATCGCGCTAACAACCACCGGATTCGCGGAGGTCCGCCCGCTGTCTGAAGCGGGACGTCTGCTCACGGTGTTCGTCATCATCGGAGGTATCGCTTCGATCGCGTATCTCGGCGGCCGAACCGTGCAGGTTCTGGTTGAATCTTACATACTTCGGAGAATGCGCATGGAACGAAAGATCGGCCAACTGCAAGAGCACACCATCGTGTGCGGATTCGGACGCATGGGGCGACATCTCTGCGAAGAGCTCGCCGGAGAGAGATCGCCGTTCATCGTTATCGACAGCAATCCTGAACTCGAGGATCGGCTCGAGAGCACCGGATACCCCTTCCTCATCGGCGATTCGAGCGAAGACCAGGTCCTCATGCAGGCCGGTATTACACGTGCTTCAAGCCTGATCTCGGTAGTAGGCACCGATGCGGAGAATGTCTTCACAACACTCACGGCACGAGCGTTAAATCACGAGCTCTTCATCGTCGCCCGGGCGACCAACGAGCAGAGTGAACCCAAACTCAAGACCGCCGGAGCCGACCGGGTAATCCAGCCGTACGAGTTGGTAGGGCACAAGCTTGCTCAACTCGTTCTGCGGCCTGGAATCGTTGAGTATATGGAAACCGTCGCCCGTTTCGGCGACACAGAAATCTCGATCGAGGAAATCGGTATCGCGCCCGACTCCCCTCTCGTGGGGCAGAGCTTGATGCAGTCGCCGCTGCGCCGCGAGCTCAATATCATCGTTGTAGCAATTCACAAGAACGCAGGGGAGCTCATCTACAACCCGGCATCCGACATGGTGATTGAAGCAGGCGACCGACTCATGGCCATCGGCGAAAAGTCGGGGCTCGCAAAACTTACCGGCCTCTGCGCGGGAGATAAAGCCGCCGGAACGCGGTGACGCGGTACCGACCGTAAGGATGGAGCGCCCCGAAGGTGGGCAGCGGCGCGACAGTTGGCGGACTTGGTCGGACATTGCGAAAAGCGGAGTAGCGGCGTAGACTTCAGAGTGTGATCGGCGCTTCCACCATCGGCACCGGCGAGAGGCGGGCATTCGCCCTTCTCGTAACGCAGGCGTTCTCAGTCGGACTCGCGTTCGGGCTACTCTATAACATTGCCTACACACTGCTCGTGTACGAGTACGGCTCGGCCGGATTGCGCCTGGTGTATGTGCTCGTGGGGGTGGTTGTTCCTGTCGTCACGATCGGTTTCAACGCCCTGGAGGAACGCCTCACGTTATCGCGCTTGTCGCTTGTCACGATGGCCGGTCTGGCGGCCGCGATCTTTCTGCTGTATTTGCTCAGCTTCGTCCCGAACGCATTCTGGATTCCCTTTGCGCTCATGGCGCTCAACACTATGGGCAGCCTGTACTGCATGATGCTTCGCGGTGCCCAAGCATCCGAGATCTACGACGCGCGCACGCTCAAACAATACTACCCGCGTATAACCGGCGGCGAGATCCTTGCGGTGGTTATAGCCGGTGTGGCGGCCGCGCCTTTAGCCGAGGCGCTTGGGTCGCTGGAGCG
>PUOW01000384.1 GCA_003552185.1 Spirochaetaceae bacterium | reverse complement strand
CGGTGGGCGCCGACGGCGAAGAGCAGTGGCGTGTTACTACCGGTCTTGGAGGCGTGCATTCGAGTCCGGTAATCGGACAGAACGGAATGATCTATGTGGGGTCGCGTGACGGGAGCTTGTACGCGATCGAAACCGAATCGAGTGCGCCGGCCGACACCGCCTGGCCAATGTTCGGCCGTGACGCGCGCCGCACCGCGCGGGCGCAGTAAGGAGGGATCCATGACCGTGAACACAACCGTGAAGGCCTCGCCGGAGGTGATCTCGACCGAGATAGACGGCGAGGCGGTGTTAATGCATGTTTCAAACGGGCTCTATTACGGACTCAACTCAGTGGGGTCGGTGATCTGGGCAAACCTGGAGCACCCGATCCCGATATCGCACGTCTGCGCGGCGGTGTCGGAAGAGTTCGAGGTTGATGACGACACCTGCACGCAGGATGTAGTTGAGTTGCTCCGCCAACTCAGCGAGGTAGGACTTGTCGAGATCGTGGACGCGTAAGCTGGTTCGCATCGCGCAGACGCCATGGGTGGAGAAGCGCCTCGCTCTCACGGTGTGCCGTCAGCTCCTCGTGGTGCGCAAGCTGCTGAGCCGTCGGCCTCTTCCAACAGCGCTTGAGGCCGTCTCGCGAACTGCAACCGAACGGCCGACGCGGACCACGGGAGGGGTCGACGCCGACTGCATCTGTCTCTGGGTGCGGCGGTGTGCGGATCACCTGCCGGGGAGCTATGCCTGTTTGGCTCAAGCGCTCGCGGGGTACGTGGTGTGCCGTCGTTATGGGTTTGAGCCCGAGCTTCGCGTGGGGGTTACGCGACCGGCCGCGCCAAGTCCGCCAAGCCGGCCAATCCCGGCAGGCTCGCCAAGTCCGTCGGACGCGAGCGGCGAAAGCGAGCTCCTTGCTCACGCATGGCTTGAGTTGAACGGGCGCGTCGTTCTCGGCGACTTGCCGAACCTCGCGCGTTACCGCGTCTTTGAGCGCAGCGAGGCGCTTCTGCGGTCGGCGCAGTCACCATGATGAACACCTCGACCGCGATTGCAGGTGTGTTTCACCTCGATGGGCTGCGCGCCGATCAGCGAGAGGCCGAGACGATGCTGGCCGCGATGCCGCATCGTACGCGGGGCTCGGTAGTCTGCCATGCCGACGGCCCGGTAGCGCTGGGCGCCGGAAGCCCTTCCCAAGGGGCTCGCCTACATCGTATGGGCGGCTGTGTTATCGCCGGGGTCGCCCGCCTCGATAACCGCGACGAGTTACTTGCCGCGCCGCGACTGCTGGAAGAGCTCGCCGAAGCACCTGCACGCGATGGGGGCGCAAGGAACGCGCGTGGCTCGGGTGACTCGCTTGAGTTCGACGATACGCGCGTGATTCTTGCCGCCTACCGGAGCTGGGGACCGGCGTGTTGCGAACACCTGCTGGGTGATTTCGCGTTCGCGATCTGGGACGCCGTGAAGCACACGCTTCTTTGCGCTCGGGATCATTTCGGGGTTCGTCCGCTGTGTTGGTTCAAGTCCGAGCGGTTGCTTGCGTTCGCCTCGGAACCCAAAGCCGTGGTGAGCTTGTCCGGTGTTCCGGCCGAGATCAACGAAGAGCGTATCTGCTATCATTTTCATCCGGAGCTGCTCATCGCCGATGATGAGATAACGCCGTATCGCGGTGTACACCGTCTGCAGCCCGCCCACACACTACACGCTTCACAGAACCGGGTTACCAAGCGGCGCTACTGGCAGATAGATCCCGAGCAGCCTTCCGGGTGCGCTACCGAGCAGGATTACATCGAGCGATTCGAAGAGCTTTTCCGGTCGGCGGTCGCGGCGCGCCTGCCGGTCTCCGGCGGAGCGGGCACTACCCTCAGCGGAGGGCTCGACTCGTCGTCCGTTACCTGCGTCGCGCGTGATTTGCAGCGTGAACGGCGGGGCCCTGCTCTGCCGGTTTACTCGGCGCGATTTGAACGCGTCCCGCAGGCCGACGAGGGCCGGTGGATCGATGCCGTACTGCAAGCCGGTGGGATCGAGCACGTGGTGGTACACCCCGACCGCGATACCCCGTTCATCGATCTCGACACCGTGCTGTGGCTACACGACGGACCGTTCTACGGCACCAACTACTTCATCTCTTGGCAGATGTACCGGGCCGCAGCGGATAACGGTATCCGTGTAATGCTCGGTGGCGACGACGGTGACACAACTGTTTCGCACGGAATCGATCTCTTGATACAGCTCGCGCAGAGGGGTTACTGGCAACGGTTCGCTGCGGAGTGTGACGCCGTCACGCGCAACTTCAACAACACCCGTACGTACGCGTCACGGAACGGAATGCTTGCCGCGCATGGCCTGCCGTACCTGAGGTTTTTGGCACGGTCGGGACGCGGGCGAGAGTTCTTTGCCGGGGTTCGAGAGATTAGTCGTCATTTTCAGTGCTCGAGACGACGCCTCATCATCGACTACGGACTGAAACAGCTCCCCGGAACCGGCGCGCTCAAGCGCTTGATTCGCTCCGGCGCCGCATCTCGAAACGAGTCTGCGGTCAGTCCCGTTCGCAGCGAGCTTCTCAGGAAGTATCGCATCGCGGAGCGAGTCCGGGAGCTCGAGCAACGTTTCGAACATCTGCCGTATCCGGTCGCGGCCAACTACCAGCATGTCGCGGCGTTGAGAGGCGGATCGCTTGCGTACGCGCTCGAAACAATCGACCGTATGGCTTCGTACTGGGGTATAGACGCGCGACACCCGTTCTGCCACGTACCTCTTGCGCAGTTCTGCGTCACGGTTCCGCCCGAGCTCAAGCTTCGTAACGGGTACAGTCGCTACATCTTGCGTCGTGGACTGCGCGGGAGTCTTCCCGCTGCGGTCCAGTGGCGGCCGGATAAGGGAGACCTATCGGACGTCTACGCGTACGGTATGCAGGAGTACGAGGCGGCAAACCTTTCCGGGCTTTCCGAGCGTACGGCCGCCGCCGGTGGCTCCGCGTTCCTGGAGCTCAACGGCGCAGGAGGTGCACGCTCAACCGTAACGGGCGCGGCGGCGTACTCTCGCTTGTGGGAAGTGTTCACATTCGCCCGCTGGTTAGAGACCGAAAAAACAGCAGATCAAAGCTACGGGCCCACAGCATCATCACGAGCTAAGATCTGAGCGACAATCCAATTCTATAAAGTTTCGGAGGTAGAACATGAAAAAAGTGTACGAAGCCCCTCGGCTCAGCGTGCTCGGCGAGATCGCCGAGGTGACCCAGGGTCAGGGTTGGCAAGGAAGCGCAGATAATCTGTGGATCTTTTCGTGGGGCACGTCGGGCTAAGGTCGCCCCTTGCCTTTTAGTGTGCTATTGAAGCGATAAGGGGCTGTGGGCCCATTTTAGTTTCCGGTGTGCCGGTCCGACGAGGATTATGAAGCGATACTTAGCCTTCGGTCTTACGATTGAGTCCGAGATACCCGTACCCGAGTTCTCGTCCGAGTTATCACCGGCGAATCTCAATCCGTGCGGCACCGGAGTTCCGCCGGTGCGTGTTCGGTTCGGGTTGTTGGAGCCTCCGGCGGGCGCGGAGGGGCGTAACGGCGAGCTCGTACGCATCATCCTTGCGGTCGCCGACGGCGTGCTGCTGCATTGGAATCCTATCGGCACGTTTCTGGTTCGCGGCGGTGTGGAGGTTGTGGTGTCACCGGTTGTTGGTGTCGATGAGCGCCTGGTTCGGCTTGTTCTTACCGGGCCGGTACTCGGCGTTCTGCTGGCGCAGCGCGGGAGACTGGTGTTCCACGGCGGCTGTGTTACCGAGCCTGAGAGCGGTCTGGCGGTTGCATTTCTGGGACGAGCGGGAGCGGGCAAATCCACGATGGTGAGTGCAATGTACAACTCGGGATACTCGATGGTCTCCGACGATCTCCTGCCGTTGGTGATAGGCGACGGCGGCACAACGGTTGAACCCGGGTTCCCGCACTCAAAGCTCTGCCCCAATACCGCTCGGGAACTCGCGGTAAGCGCGGAGGAACTGAACGTGCTCGGCCCGGCGTGTGAGAAGCAGGCTCGAGCAATCACCGAACGGTTTGCGGAGCGCAGTTCCCGGCTGGGCGCAATCTTCGTCCTCCAGGACGCCTCCGAGATCGAGTCTGTTCGCCTCCAGCGCGCCGGAGCTTTCGCCTCGCTACTGCCTCACTGGTACGGGGCATTGTTCAGCGGTCAACTGATCGACGTCATGGGTCGTCGTCGGCACTTCACCGAGTGTGCAAAGCTGGCCGCGGCGGTGCCGGTCTATCAGCTTTCGCGTCCGCGTGACCTTCGCCTTCTGTCGCGGGTGGTAGAAGAGGTGGAGGAGGTGCTCGCTTCGCACCAACAGTTCTCCGCTCACCCTTCGGCCGGGAGCGTTACGTGTCGCTCCTGAGTAGATGCAGGACAACGTTCCGCCTGACGTTCAATGTGCGTCGAGCGATCGGTTTTGTGTGGCGAAGCGCGCGTGGTTGGACGCTCGCCAACGTCGCGTTGCTGACGGTGCAGGGATTACTGCCGATTGTATCGCTGTATCTGCTTCGCATTATGGTGGACGTGGTGGTGGCGGGGGCCGGCGAGGCGTTCGGCGCCACAGGCACGGGAGCTCAATCGTACTCGGGAGCCCAACCGTATTTCCAAGCCGAGGTTGTGCCGGTGTTGCTCGCCGTAGCGACCGTTGCTCTCGCAACCGCCCTTGCTCGAGTTGTCGGCGGTGTTGTCAACAAGGAGCAGACGCGGCGGGTTGTGGACTACATGCACGACGTGCTGCAGCGCAAAGCGGTGGAGGTTGATCTCGCGTACTACGAAAACGCCGCGTATCACGATACGCTTCACCGTGCCCAAGAAGAGGCTGTGTATCGTCCGGGCGTGGTTGTGAACGCTCTAACCGCGGTGTTGCAGAACGCAATCTCGCTTGCTGGGGTGGCGTGGTTGCTTCTCATGTTCCAATGGCCGGTTTTGGCAATTCTGGTTGTCGCGATGATCCCGGCACTGATTGTACGGTTGGTGTTCTCGGAGCGCGAGTACCTGCGCGAGCGCAGCTATACCAACCGAGAGCGCAGCGCCGCGTACTATCACTGGATGCTCGTGGGGCGGGAGATGGCGAAAGAGGTTCGTGTCTTCGGGCTCGGCGCTACCTTCATTGAGCGGTTCCGCGCCATTCGTGCGGAGCTCCGCCGCATCCGCCTCGAACTCGATATCCGAGGCGCCGGCTTTCTCTCGGTAGCCCAGACTGCTTCAACGGCGCTAGTCTTCGTCGCGTACTTCTGGGTAGCTCGAGACGCGGTCCTCGGCCTAATCACGGTCGGTGCGTTCGTGATGTTCTATCAAGCGTTCCAGAAAGGGCAGATGTTCCTGCAGGCCGGGCTCGAAGGAGTGGCTCGCCTCTACGAGAACAACCTCTTTCTTACCAACCTCTATGAGTTTCTCGATATTCCGAACACTCGTGTCGCTCCGGCAGCGCCCTCGATACCGCTGCACAACGGTTCGGGGAGCGCCCAGATAGAGTTCGAAGACGTATGGTTTCGGTATCCCGATTGTGACGACGAGGTCTTGCAAGGCGTGAATCTGCGCATAGACCGCGGAACAACCGCGGCTCTTGTCGGGCTAAACGGCGCCGGCAAAACCACCGTCGTGAAACTGCTGTGCCGGTTATACGACGTTGATCAAGGGCGCATTCTGCTCGACGGTGTGGATTTACGGGACATGGAACCCGAGATGGTGCGGCGCAAGGTCGGCGTAATCTTTCAAGACTATGCGCGCTATGACCTCAGCGCACGAGACAACATCTGGCTCGGAAACGTAGAGCGGGAGAATAGGGCGGAGCTCGTGGAGGAGGCCGCCGGGCAGGCCGGGGCCGATTCTTTGATCCGAGAGCTGCCCGGTGGCTACGAGACCGTGCTCGGAAAGTTGTTCGACACAGGCCACGAGCTGAGCGTCGGTGAGTGGCAGAAGGTTGCGCTCGCTCGCGCGTTTTTCCGCAACACCGAGGTTGTGGTGCTCGATGAGCCTACAAGCTCTATGGACCCCAAAGCCGAGCACGAGCTCTTTGCGCGGTTTCACGATATCCTGAACGGCCGTACGGCGCTGTTGATCAGCCACCGAATGTCCACCGTGCGAATGGCCGACACAATCTTCGTTATGGAGAACGGGCGTATCATCGAGCACGGTCCACACCACCACTTGATGACGGTAGGCGGTGTGTACGCCGACCTCTTTGATACACAGGCGCGGAACTATCTCCCCATCGACGGCGGGAACGGTCGTGGTGTGAGCCTATGAACTCGCCGACTGCGCGCCGTGTGCTGCTTTTCGGCGTTCTGCTGCTTTTGGGGCTAACCGTTACGTTCGGCGCGGCTTCATGCTCGCACCCGTTCGCCGGGAGTGGCGGCGGGCAGCACGGAGCCATCGCAGTCACCGCGGGACCCCCGGTTCTTCGGACGGCGGCTTCGCGGACGCTCGAGCCTGAGCATCCACCGCAGGTCGAGACGTACAGCATCAGCGGCCGTGGGCCGAGCGGATCACGGTTCGAGGTCGCGATCGCAAGCTTCGATGAGCTTGAGCCGATAGCCGAACTGGTTGTTGGCGACTGGACGGTTGAGGTAGAGGGACGCGGCAGCTCGGCCGCTGTGGTGCTCACCGGTGAGACTGTGGTAACGGTGCTTGCGGGCCGTCTGAACACCGCTCAGGTTGTACTGGAGCCGGCAGCAGGCCTCGGTGTGTTGGAGCTCGATATCGGTTGGCCGGATACGTTCTCTGATGCGCCGGAGGTGTCGGCACGGCTCGAGCGCGTGGCAGGAGGCGACGGCGACTGGGAAGAGTTCTTGGCGTTTGAGCTGCAAGGAACCGAAGGCGCGTTCTATTCCGGGAGCCTAGAATCGGGCTACTACATCCTCGAGCTGGAGATACGCAGCGAGGGCGTGAGAGAATGGGGCGATGCCTACGCGGTCCGTATGCTTGCAAACGAGACCAGCTCGCTTTCTCTACTGCTGACGGCACGCGACTACGCACTCGCCGTTGACTGGTATTCCTCGAGGTCGGACGATGTGCTCGAGCGCGCCTACGAGCTTCCGTTTGAGCTGGACGAAGACGCTATGTCCGCGGTCACCCCGGTGTCGTTGTATGCTCCGCCGAGCGATACCCTGTACGAGCTGCAGTGGAACCTTCAGATGCTGGATATGCCGGCGGTTTGGTCGGCGGTCGACGCAAGCGGGGCGGTGACGGTCGCGGTAGTCGATACCGGGATCGCGGAGCACATCACGGACTTCGACGGCGACACCTTCGTTCCCGGTCGCGCGTTTTGGGAAGACGAACAAGGTGAGATCCACGATGGGCCCCATACGGACGACGACGTGGGCCACGGAACGCATATCGCCGGGATTATCGCGCAAGCGACCGACAACGCCTACGGCACGGCCGGGATGGCGCACGGGGTCAAGGTTATGCCGGTTAAGGTATTCGACGCCGCGACCGCAGGAAACGGTAGCGTGGGAGCAATCGCCGCGGGCATAGAGTGGGCGGCTGAGAACGGCGCCGATATCATTAACATGAGTTTCGGCGTGCCGGATACTGTAACCGCGGCCGAGCTCGAACTCTTGCAGACCGCGGTTACAAACGCCGCGGGGCACGGCGCGCTTGTGGTAGCGGCGGTCGGTAATGACAATGCCTCGGTTGCAAGTCCGGCGGCGTTCGCGGAGGTGCTCGCGGTGGGAGCGGTAGGCCCCAACCGTGAGCGGATGGCCGACCCAGGAAACGAGGAATTCGGGTCAAACTATGGCCCGGAACTGGAGGTGGTTGCGCCCGGCGGCGGTCGTATCCTGGACGAGTTCAATATTCCGGCCTTCGAGGGCTGGATCCTACAACAAACAATCGAGCAAACGACGATCGTCGACTTCCCCACGATACTGCACGACACGCCCGAGAACGCCGGCCCCGATGGCGATTTCGTCTACATGTTCGGCACCTCCCAGGCCGCCGCGCACGTCAGCGCCCTCGCTGCGCTCATCAAGTCACGCGAACCTTCCCTCTCATCGGATGAGATTCGTTCGGCGATGCGCGAAACCACTATAGACCTCGGGGCCCCGGGGCACGACCACTACTACGGGTATGGGTTGATCGACCCCGTTGCGGCGCTCTCGTTGGGTTTGTACGACTATACCCGGCGGGAGCAAACCGTCACCCAAACAGGACTGCGCAGAGACGCAATCGAGATCCGGCGACTGCAGGCCGACGCCGGCACCATCAACGCGAGCCTCTCGTTCGAGCCCGACCTCTCGGCCGACCCCGTTTTGCTGCTCTACGACGCGGCGGGAAATCCGGTTGCGGTGGGCGAGGCAGGCCCTGAGGGGTTGTCTTTTGAATACGATGTAAAGCTGGCCGGTGGTACCTACTATCTTGTCGTGATCCTGCAGTGAGGTCCGCTCGCGCTTGTGGAACTGTGACACTCGATGACTAGAGCTCAAAGGCTCGGAGGAGCGAGAACTATGCGTGTTTACATATCATGAACAGCGTCCTGTTGTTCTCGCTCGATCCTAGTTCTCGAGAGAACATCCGCGGGTTTCTCGCGCGGCGTGGCTACCGGGTGGATATAGGGGAGAGTCTTGGCCATGTACGCGAGCTTGTCGAACAATATGGCTACGACGTACTGCTCGCCGATATCGACGATTCGTATGAGTTGTTTCGAGAGGTTTTGAGCGTGCGCGGCGACTCAACGCCGGAGTCGGTTTTGCTCGCGATAACCCAGCGAGGTATACTGTCGGAGATAGATCCGGTTTCGGAGGAGCAAGAGTTCGACGTCATCGAGAAGCCGTTCTCGATGGAGCGGCTCCGACTGAACCTTGAGCGTAGTTTAGAGGCGCGCCGGTTGCGCTACGAGGCCGACAGCCTCCGCCACGAGCGTCACCTCATCCACGATACGCAGGGGTTTATTGCGGTAAGTCGCGTAACCAAGGATGTGCTCGAGCTCGCCCGCAAGGTTGCGCAAAGTGACTCCACGGCGTTACTGACCGGCGAAACCGGCACCGGCAAGGAGCTCGTCGCCGGCGCGATACATTACGAGAGCGCTCGTGCCGATGGGCCGTTTGTGAAGGTCAACTGTGCCGCGCTTCCTACACAGCTCCTCGAAAGCGAGCTGTTCGGTCACGAGAAGGGGGCGTTTACCGGTGCGGATCGGCTACGAATCGGGCGCTTCGAGCACGCCAACACAGGAACAATCTTTTTCGACGAAGTCGGCGATATGAGCCTCGAGACGCAGGCCAAGGTGCTCCGGGTGGTGCAGGAGCGCGAGTTTCAGCGGTTGGGTAGCAGTCGCACGATTCACACCGATGTACGGATCATCGCCGCGACCAACAAGCCGTTGGAGGATCTTGTGGCGACCGGTGAGTTTCGTGAGGACCTCTATTACCGCCTGAACGTGATCTCGATCGAGATTCCGCCGTTACGCGAGCGGCGTGAGGACATCCTTCCGCTTGTCGATTTCTTCTCGCAGAAGCTCGCGGGCGATCTCAAGAAGCCACGCAAAGAGTTCAGCTCCGAGGCGGTGGTTGCGCTTCTGGGGTACTCCTGGCCCGGCAACATTCGCGAGCTTCAGAACGTGGTTGAGCGCGCGGTCTTGCTTTCAGACGGCCCCACAATCACCGTCCACGACTTAGGTCTGCCGGAACGGGCACGTTTCGATGAGGAAAGCGACGAAGATGTTTCGGTCCGTCTGCCGCTGGGGGGTGCGGATTTGAAACTCGTGGAACGCAGTCTTGTAATTCAAGCCCTTGAACGCAGCGATTGGATTCAGAAGGACGCTGCAGCCTTACTCGGTGTCTCCACCCGTGTGCTCAATCATAAAATTCGCCGCTTCGGGATCAAACACCCACGCTGGCGGCGAAATGTCTAATCAGGCGCCAAAGCCGCCTTTTTTTGCACTTTGAATTACATATCTGTAATTGAGTTACAGCCGAGTATAGTTTTGTAGGCCACTCGGGAGCGAACACGGCCGATTTGGTGGGCATTCGGCCGGAGTAATTTCCCGTTTGGAGGCAAATTAAAAGCGAAGGTCATAACACCATTGCTGGGCACGGAACTTGCTTGTCCCTCAGTATCCTAACGAACGGAGGCAGTTATGCAATGTTCCACCCCCATGTATAAAAGTAAGCGAACTGCCGACCTTAACGGTTCAATGCGTCGCAGAGTGGCGTCGCGATTTGCGATTGTTTTGGCACTGCTCGCTACAGCAGCAATTGTAGCATGTGACATGCCGCATACAGAAGCGCCTGAAGACACTGGCTCGCTGCTTGTCACGATTGAATCCGGGGGCTCGCTCGGAGCGCTCACGCTTTTGCCGGGCACCAGTATGGAGCCCGCGGAGTACCGGATTATCGGTAACGGTCCGTCCGGGGCGAGCTTCGAGACCCGGACCAGCGGCGGATTTAGTGAGATTCAGGATCTGCGGCTCGGTGAGTGGCAGATAGAAGTCTCGGCATTTAACGCCGACGAGGAGGAGATCGGCTACGGCAACGGCACGGTGGAGATCGAGAACGGGCAGACCGCGGAACTCAACGTCGTGGTACGTGCCCTTAGCGGGACCGGCAGCCTCTCGCTCTCGGTGGTGTGGCCCGCCGACGAGGTAGAGAACGGCGAGATCGCGGCCACGCTCGCGTCATCAGACGGCGATAGCGAGGCTCTCGCGTTCGACACGGTGGCCAACGGTGAAGCGGCATTTTTCAGCGACGAGATAGACGCCGGGTATTACACGCTCATTCTGCAACTTCTGGAAGACGGCCATGTTGTGGCCGGAGCGGTCGACACTGTCCGGATCGTGCAAGACGGGGTAACCGAGGGTTCGTTTAGCTTCGAAGACCTCAACCACCCCACAGGCGATATTGACATCATCGTGGTTCCGGAGATGGATGAGCCGCTCGAGGTGGCGATTATCGGTGGAACCGAAACGCTCGGCTACGGCGAGAGCATGACGGTTTCGGCCGAGGTCGAGAATGCCGGTGACTCGGCTCTCGAGTACACCTGGTACCTGAACGGCGCTGCGGTTGGAAGCGAGGCAAGCCTCACTGTAGGCGACGACCTCAGTCCCGGAAGCTATCGATTGGATGTTGTAGTGTTCACCGAGGACGGGCAGCGCTCCGGCTCGGACAGCCACAACTTCGCGGTGGAGTAGGCGGTCATGAAACGCGCGACCACAACGACGTGCCGGGGGCTTCCCCCGGTACGTCTCGTTGAGATGCACCGGCTCGCGACCGCGTTGGTAGCCGGCTTGATACTGGTAACCGCCTCGTGCGGCCAAATGGTCGGCTCGGGAGCCGGCGACGGGAGTGTGGCGATTACACTCGGGGAGCTCACCGCGACGAGTGTATACGGCGATCAAAACCTACAGCCTACGAGCTATGTCTTCAGCGGCTCCGGGCCGGACGGAGCCACGTTCTCACTGATTAGCGAGGCCGAGAGCACAACCGTAGAGGGTTTGAAGTCCGGCGAGTGGCACATCAGCGTTGAAGGTCTGAACGACCAGGACACGGTTGTGCTTGCCGGTGAAACCGTGATCGAGGTTCAGCCCTTCGCCGAAACGAAGATTGAACTCGCGTTGGCGCCGGTCAGCGGCGTGGGTGCACTGCTTGTCACGGCGGAATGGAACGGTGATCACACGATCGAGCCGTCGTCGCGCGTTACAATCACCGATTCTGCGGGCGATTCCAATACCTGGATGCTGTCGGCCGACAGCGGACGAGCAGAACGCACGATAGAAGACTTGCCGACCGGGGTCTACCGGGTCGCGATTCAGTTGTTTGACGGCGGCGAGCAAATCGGAGGTAGCGCGCATACGGTGCGTGTTGTCAACGGTTCCGCGACCGAGGTCCTGGTTGAGTTTGAGGCGTTGAACAAAGTTGGAAAGCCGATGGAAATCGCCGACGAAACCTTCACGCTTGGATGGGATGAGCCTGAGGGCGGCGCACCGGATCAGTACCGGGTGTACGCGCGTGAGCGCGGTGAGTATCACTGGGCCTTGGTCGATGAGATCGCGGCGAACAACAGTCCTCAGTACACCGTATCCCCGGAGATCTTAACCTACGGAACCTACGAGTTTGCGGTGAGTTCAGTTGCCGGGGGACAGGAGTCCGCCTTGCACAGCTCAATGGCCGATAGCGCGCTACCCGCAACCGGGTGGTACGTAGAATGGGTGGGCCCGTGACTCACGTCCTGCTCAACAAGGAGAAATAATATGAAACACATTAGGCACGATATAACAAAGTCGGTGATGTGGTCGGCGGCGGTGCTGCTTGCGGCGCTTCTAACGGTCAGCGCGTGTGATCACGCGTTGCAAGCGGACGGTCCGCGAAGTGCAGCTTCAAACTCGGGCTCACTGCGACTCTCGATCGGCTCTGTCGAGGGCATGAGCCTGCTGCCGGAGATCAGTATGGATCCCGCGTATTACGAGGTCCGTGGTCTCGGACCCGACGAGCAAAGCTTCATAGTTGAAACCGACGATAGCTCCGTGATCGTGCACGACTTGCGAGTCGGTACGTGGTTGGTGACGGTCGACGCATATAACGATACCGAAGACCACATAGGTTCCGGGACCGGTACCGTGACGGTAGAGGCGGGAGCGCTACAAGGGCTCTCGATCTCGGTGCGGCCGTTGTCCGGCCCAGGAACGCTTGAGATAGAGGTAAGCTGGCTCCAGGAGTTGGTTGCAACCCCGCAACTGTCCGCTCGACTAATTGCGCCCGATCGTTCGGAGCGGAGTCTTTCATTCACGGCTACCTCAGATAGTTCGGCCGAGTTCGCAGACGACGAGATCGACGCGGGATACTACACCTTGGCGCTGCAACTACTTGACGACGATAGCGCAGTTGCGGGGGCCGTACAATCGGTTCGCATAGCCGAAGGGGCTCGTACGCACGGAACCTACAACTTCACCGAGATAAACGAAATCGGAGGTGGCGTGGATATCGTAATCACGCCGGAGCTCGATGATCCGCTTGTGGTCACTATTGACGGGGCCACGAGTACTCTGACGGCGGGCGAAGCGATGAGCGTGCAGGCCGCAACCGAGAACGCCGACGGGCAAGAGGTGTTCTACACCTGGTACCTCAACGGCACAACGGCCGCGAGCGGTGCGAGTGCCGATGTCGGCGCCGAGCTCAACGTGGGCACGCATCGGTTGGATCTCATCGCGTTTACCTCCGACGGCCGTAGATCGGGATCGGCGACACACAGCTTCTCGGTGGTGAACGGCGAGGATGAAAGCGAGCCGGACCCCGAGCCCGAGTACGATTTCATAGATACCTTTGAGGCGGGCTCGATCGACACCAACGTCTGGCAGATCGGCACCTGGGCTGAGCACGGTGGGCAGTTGAGCGCCGAGCGCACGTATATTGAAAACGACATGCTCGTACTCGCGTTCGAGTACGATACCGAGTACTATGATGAGACCGGTCTCTTTCGGAGCTCAGCGATTCAAACCCGGCGCGACGATTTCCGTTTCGGACGTTGGGAGGCGCGGCTGCGTCCGACCGACGTAGACGGCGTGCTCCCTACGATGTACACCATCGACTGGCGCGACGGCGGATCCCAAACTCGTCAGGAGATAGATATCGAGTTTGTAACCGTCAACATCAGCGACGAGTACAGCGAGGTTCACCTCGCGGTGCACGGTGCCGACTTCAGTAGTTGGGACCGCCAAGTGCAACTGCCGTTTAACCCGGCAGACGACTTCCACGTGTGGGGCTTCGACATTACCGAAGACCGGATTCAGTGGTTTGTCGACGATATCGTGCTGTTGGAGTACTGGTATGACCAACAACCCGGCGTTATCGACGCACCCTACAGCCTGAAGTTCAACTTCTGGTCGGCACGGCTCCAAGACGGAGGGGCCGGACACTGGATACAAGGTCCGCCGGTGCCCAACACCGAACTCTACTACTACATTGATTGGGTGCGGTTTACTTCGTACGAGTAGCGGTCATAATCGAAAAAGAAACCTTCCTTTGTGCGCGAGCGGCTGCAGGTGCGGCCGTTCGCGTGTTTTCTTGCAGCTACGTAATACCCAAAGCGATTTACTCCGTGAACTCCGCGGCAACGGCGGTATATTTCAAAGCCGCGGTGTAGAGTAAGAGGGATGATGAGTTCGAAAAGCCGGTATGTTGAAGCCGCCGGGCGCGGTCGGGTTCTCACTGTGGTTGCCTTGGCTCTTGTGCTCTGGAGCTGCAACGACCCAACCGGCGCGGATGCTCAAGGATCGCAGGGGCCGAATCCCGGCCCGGAGATGTACGGGTCGGCGGCGTTCTTCGATGATTTCGGAGATCAAGAGATAGACACCGATAACTGGCTCATCGGCACCTGGCGCGAGCACGGCGGTCAACTCAGCCCTGAGCGCGTCTATGTCGAGAACGAGATGCTCGTGCTGGCGTTCGAGTACGACACCGAGTACTACAACGACACCGGTCTGTTCAAGAGCTCGGCTATTCAAACGCAGCGCGGCGACTTCGGATACGGCCGCTGGGAAGCCCGGCTCAAGCCCACCGACGTAGACGGAGTACTGCCCACGATGTACACCATCGATTGGCGTGACCAAGGTGGGCGAACGCGACAAGAGATCGATATCGAGTTCGTGACCGTAAACATAAGCGATGAGTACAGCGAGGTACACCTCGCTGTGCACAGCGCCGAGTTTCGAAGCTACGACACGCAAGTAGAGTTGCCGTTCAATCCTGTCGACGAGTTTAGGGTTTGGGGCTTCGATATAACCGAGGAGCGCATCCAGTGGTTCGTGCAGGACGATAACGGCGATGATATCGTTCTTCATGAGTACTGGTATCATGAGCAGCGTGGCTGGATCGACGCGCCCTACAGCCTCAAGTTCAACTTCTGGTCGGCCCGGCGCGAGGACGGCGGCGCCGGAAACTGGATTCAAGGCCCACCGGTGCCCGATACCGAGCTGTACTACCACATAGACTGGGTGCGGTTCACGCCTTACGAATAACCGGGCGGCGCGCCCGGCGCGGCGGTGTTG
>PUOW01000365.1 GCA_003552185.1 Spirochaetaceae bacterium | reverse complement strand
TCTCCGCTGAGGCTGATCAGCTCCTTGAGTTCGCCGGTGCTGAGCTTGGTGAGCCATTGCTCGCCTTGCGAAACCGTGAGGTTCGCGAGCTCTTCCTTGGCTTCGAGCATCTCGTTGATGCGCTCCTCGAAGGTGCCGCGTGTGATGAACCGGTACACCGTTACGTTTTTGTGCTGACCGATGCGAAACGCGCGGTCGGTAGCCTGGTTCTCCACCGCCGGATTCCACCACAAATCGTAATGAATCACGTGATTGGCGGCGGTGAGGTTGAGCCCCACTCCACCGGCCTTGATCGAAAGCACCATGTAACGGCACTCGTCGTCGTTTTGGAACCGGTCGACCATGCGATCCCGATCTGTGCGGCTGCTGCCACCGTGGAGAAAGAGGCACGGCGTGTCGAAGCGCGCCTCGATCATCTCGGTGAGGATCTCTCCCATCTCGGCGTACTGCGTGAAGATCAGCGTCTTCTCGCCCTTGGCGGCAATGGTTTCAAGTAACTCGAGTAGCATCGCGGCCTTTCCGGAGACATCGGGACCGCGGTCGGCGCGCTTGACGTACAGGTACGGGTGGCAACATATCTGCTTGAGCCCGGTCATGAGCTTAAACACTATGCCCGCTCGGTTGATGCCGTCGGTATCGGCGAGCCAGTCATCGGTGTGCTCCACCAGCTCCTGATACAGAACGCTCTGCTCCTTCGTGAGCAGCGGGAACCGATTGCTGACGATTTTGTCGGGGAGATCGGTGATAATGCTGCGGTCGGTCTTTAGCCGGCGCATGATCAGCGGCGCCGTTACGGTACGAAACCGCGCGAGCGCAGTCTGATCGCGATAGCGCTCTATCGGAGTAGCGTAGGCCTCCTTGAACGCGGTGCGCGAGCCGAGATATCCCTTCATCACGTAATCGATGATGCTCCAGTAATCGAGCAGCCGATTCTCGACCGGCGTTCCGGTCATCGCGATCGCATAGCCGGCCTTGATGCTCTTCACCGCCTGCGCCTGTGCCGCGGACGCGTTTTTGATGTTTTGGGCCTCGTCCAGAATCGAGACCGACCACGAAACCTTTTTGAACGCCGCCGCGTCACGCCGCGCGAGAGCATAGGTAGTGATCACCAGATCGGCGCCTTCCGGCATATGGCGCTCCGAGCCGTGATACACCGCCGGCGCAAGCTCCGGCGCAAACTTCCGCACCTCGCGTTCCCAGTTGGTCATGAGACTCGCCGGTACGATCGCGAGCGCCGGCGCCTGCGGCGATACCACGCCTTCGGCACGGAGGCGTTCGAGAAACGCGATGACCTGCACGGTCTTCCCGAGGCCCATGTCGTCGGCCACCACCGAGCCGAGCCCGATGCGGTAGTTGTGATACAGCCACCGGTAGCCGCGGAGCTGATACGGACGAAGCGCGGCGCGCAGGCCCGCCGGCTCCTCCACCTCGGGGGGCGAAAGCAACGACTCGAATAACGAGGCGACGCCTTCGTCCATCTCCACCGGCACTCCGTTCAGCGTGGCGGTGAGCCCGGTCTTGAGAAGCTCCATCGGCGACGGTGTCGGGTCTTTCTCTAAGCGCCGCGCTATCGAATCAAGCTGTTTTTCGTCGAGCTCAATGTAGCGGTCCTTGTAGCGAACGAAGCGGCGATACTTCCCGGACAGCTCGAACAGCTCGTCCGGGTTGATGAAGGTGTCGCCGGCGGCGATGTTCCAGTCGAACCGCAGCATCTCGCTCAGGCTGGTGTAGGAGACGACCTTGTCGTCGGCCGGGCGGGCCGACTGCACCCGAAGCGAGAGCTGCGGCGCAAACACCTCCTGCAGCGCCTTCGGCACAACGGTGCGAACACCGAGCGTGCGCAACGCCGGAAGCGCCGCGAACCAGCGGTCGACGAACTCCTCGGCCTCCACGGTGACGGTTCGTTGGCGCCGTAGAAACTCGTTGACCGTCTCGAGGTATGTCGCGAGCAGGCTGAGGTCGCGCAGCAGCGGCAATGTAACCGACTCGGGCTCGCGCAAAAACTCCCGCAGCTGAACCGGAAGCTCATCGTCGGCACGCCGATCGGCTACCTTGATCTCGAACGCAAAGCGCTCGTGCTCAAGCTCATCGATATGAATCACCGGGTAATGATGGATCGGTCGGACGAAGAAGCGCCCGAGCCAGAGGTGTATCGTGGCGGCGTTTTGCCGCTCCTCGAACTTCTTGGGAGCGTATTCACCGGCCGAGAAGAACAGGGCGGTTATGGGATCGTCGTCCGCAGAGGGCACGGGTTGAAACACGCCGAGATAGTGGCGCAGGAAGAACGCAATCAGAAACAGCACCTGCTCGCGATGCTCCAGCGGCGTATCGCCGTACCGCACAACCTCGCGGGGCAGAGCTTCCACGAGCGCATCAAACGCTTCGCCGGTTTCCCGGTTGAACAACGCCGGGATCCAACGGACGATGTACGCGCCCTTGCGAATCGCGATGATCTCCGGCACGAGCGCATGCTGCTCCATCATGCGCAGCGCGAAGCTATGGACCATGATGAGGTACGCAACGATCGGCGGGTAGGCTCCCAGATCACCGGCCGACAAAAAATGCAGGTACTCCACCAGCGGCGTGAGATTTTCGGAGTCGAACTTGATCTCCTGTCGGCCTTTCTTCAACCGCCCGCTGAAGCGGTTCCTACCTTTGTGAATCCCGATACTGCATGAGGTAAACAGCGTCTCCGGCGGCTCCTCCTGCAGCTCCAGGTTCTTTACGTGCCGACGTACCTCGCGCGAAAGCCGCTTGTAGCCGCGCAACAGGATCTCTTTGAAATCGTTCTTGAGGTAGAACAGGGGAAACTCGGTAAGCAGCTGCGAGACGGCCGGATAGAGATCCGGGATGGTCGAGAAGTCTATATGCTCGAGGTTCTCGCGGTAGTAGTTGTACTCCTCGGGTTTGCGCGCAAGCAGCGACTCAATATCGACGATCGGCTCGGCGTCTTCCTCAAAAGACGCACCGCGCACCTCCTTCGGCAGGTCGAGCCCGTGCATCTGAAACACAAGGAACGGGTTCTTGTCGATCTCGTTGGCGATAATGTACACAACCGCCGCGAGATGTTTGCACGGCACCGCCCAGTCGGGGCAGCTGCACCGCATCTTGAGCTCTTCCCAGCTGTCGGGAAAGAGCCGAATACCGGCGTCGGCGGCCTCCTGCTCGAGCTCCGGCGGCAAGGTGTGCGCCTCGAGCTGCGACAGATAGTACGGGTTGTTTTTCACGAGCCCGACGAGCGTCTCGGCTTCCTGCGCGTTGAAGCGCCAGAGTTCGAGGTGCACCGAGTACGGCCGTGGCTCGCGACCCTTTACCTTCGCGCTTACAGTGTGCTCGTTAATCGTGATCGAGCTCACCGAACCGTTGCGCGCGTAGCGTTTACCACGAGGCAAACGATTCTCGAAGTCAATATCGGAAAGCGCGTCGAGCCAGCG
>PUOW01000389.1 GCA_003552185.1 Spirochaetaceae bacterium | reverse complement strand
GGGCGGATGTTTGCGGCGGCGTTTGGGCCGGGGCTGACGGTTGAGTCGGCGTTGCTGGAGTCGGCATGAACGGCGCTCCTACCACGGTGTTCGAGGTGCTGCGCGGCGATTTCGCGCGCCGGGCGAGCGCGCCGGAGCTGATGGACGATCCGCACAGCGACCCTCACCGGCTGGAGCGCACCCTCTCGCAGTTTGCCTCGATTAATCGCCTGTTCAGCCGCTATCGTCGCGTGCTCGCCCGGCGGCTGCCGGCAGACGCCGCCGCCGCGGGGCTCACGCGGTTCAGCGTGCTGGACGTCGGCGGCGGCGGCGGCGACATCGCGCGCCGGCTGGTCGCCGATGCCGCCCGGCAGGGCATGCAAGCGGAGGTGACCGTGCTTGAGTCCGACCCGCGCGTCGCCGCGTTCGCCCGGCGCGCCTGCGCCTCCGAGCCGCGCGTCACGATCCAAGAAGGCTCGGCCTTCGCCCTGCCGCTCGCCCCGTACAACGGGGCCGGTAGCGAAGGCGCCGAGCACGGCTTGAGCGCCACGAGGCACGACTACGTGATCTGCAACCACCTGCTGCATCATTTCTCCGACGAGCAACTGCCGGAACTGCTGCAGCGCATGACCGCCGCCGCTCGACGGCGGGTTATCGCAAACGACCTTCTGCGCGCGCGCAGCTCGGCCGTGGCGTTCGCTGCGATCGCGGCGCTGTTCTACCCCGGCGGGTTTGCCGCGTTCGACGGTGCACTCTCGGTGCAGAAGGGCTTTCGCCCGGCGGAGCTTCGGCAAACACTCGAACGCGCCGGGCTTGCCGAGTTCGCCGAGGTCTACACGCTGCCGCCGGGCCGCGTTGTGCTGGAGGTTTACCTCCCCGGCGCCCCGCGCGTACGCACCGCCGCCGAGACCGCGGTGGGCGCGGCCGGGAGAGCATCATGACTCGGGAGCCGGTTGGGCCGCGGTCGCCGGTACGTGTGGTGGTGGCCGGAGGCGGCTTCGCGGGAGTTGCCGCCGCTACTCACCTCGCCCGCGCGGTCGAGAAGCCCGCCGGGCGTGCAGGATCGCGCCGCGTGAGAGCCGAGGTGGTGCTGCTGGACCCCAAGGCGCGCTGCGAGATGCTGCCGCTGCTGCCGGATATCGCGGTGGGCCGAATCGGGTCGGCGGCCGGCGGAAGCTCCCACCGGGCGCTCGCCGCACGCCACGGCTACCGTTTCATCCAAAGTGCTCTCGCCGAGGTCGACCTCCCGAACCAGCGTCTCACCCTCACCTCGGGTCAAGAGCAGGCATACGATTACCTTCTGCTGTGTCACGGCGGCCAAGTGTCGTTCTACGGGAACGAATCCGCGGAGCGCCACGCTACGCCGCTTCGCAGCCTTGGAGACGCACTGCAGATCCGAAAGCGGCTTGCTCGAATGCACGAGCGGGAGACGGCTCACACGCTGCTCGTGGTCGGCGGCGGCTATACCGGCGTAGAGCTCGCGACGCACCTGCAGGCCGCGGTGGGCGGCGCGGGCCGCGCGGGGGGCTCACCCGGCACCACCGGCGGCGGCTCCGCGGGTACCGAGCGGCGCGCCCGTGTGGTGCTACTCGAGGCTCGCGACGAGATCCTCGCGATGCAGGAGCCGTGGATGCGTCGGTGGGCGACGCGGCACCTCGGCCGCATCGGCGTAGAGGTCATAACGGGCACCACGGTAGATGAGCTGAGCCCGAATACCGCGCGGCTCTCGGGCGGCGCCGAGTTGTCCGAGGTTACCACGTTCTGGACCGCCGGCATGCGGGTGGATTCCCCGCTCGCGTCGTGTCTCGCGCAGCCGGGCGTGGGTTCGGGCGGGCGACTGAAGGTTGACGATTACCTGCGCGTCGCGCCGGGGCCGCCGGACGCGCACCCGGACACCGTCTTCGCCGCAGGTGACGCCGCGGCGTACGAGCACAAGGGCGCGACGCTGCCACCCGCGAGCTACATCGCGGTGCAACAGGGCGGCCGGGCGGCGGACAACATCCTGCGTGCCGCCGCGGGCCGAACGCTTCGGCCTTACCGCCCAATCTTACACGGCTTCGTGATCCCGGTTGCCGGCGGCAGCGGGTGCGGCCGTATCCACGGGGTACCGCTCACCGGCCGCCCGGCCGCCGCGGTGCACTATCTCGCCGCGGCCGCCCGCGCCCACAGCTCGGCGCAGCGCGCCGCGATCCTACGCGACCTGCTGCGCCGCCGCGCGCGCTAACACACCCCACCCCGCAAGCTGCGCCGCCGCGCGGTCGCGGCGCTACAGACCCCAGTCGTCGGCCAGCTCGCGGGCGTGGTTGCGGTCGCTTCGTTGGCGGCGCGTGGGCTCCTCCACGGCCTCGAGACGGTCAAGCACGCGGGCAAGGATCTCGCGCGCTTCATCGCGGTCGGACATCGGATCGAGGTCAAGCGAGCCTTCGTAGGCGTACGAGCGCTCGAGCGGGGTATCGGCCTCGGCGTAGTCGTCACGGAGTCCGGCGTGCCGGCGCTCGCGCCGGCGTTCACTCCAGTTACGCGACCACAGACGCTCGGCCAGCCCGACCTCTACGCTGTCGTAGCTCATCTCAACCTCGAGCTCTTCCTGCCAAGTTTCACGCTGTTCCTCGTGCAGGTCGAACGCGCGGCGCGCCATCGAGACCGCGCGCGCGTCGTTGCCGAACGAAAGCGGACGACCCGGCAGCTCGTCATGCAGCTGGGCCAGCAGAAAATGCGACTCGGTGTGCTCCGGATTGCGCTCGAGCGCCGCCTCGCCCAGGTCGCGAATGCTCGACGCCATAAACAGCGCTCGCAGCACCCCGCGGATCACGCCTCGGGTTCCCATCGCCGCACCCTTCCAAAAGTACGAATCGGCAAGATCCGGGTCGAGCTCTATCGCGCGCTCAGCGTCCTCCTCGGCCTCGCGCAGTAGCTCACGGGCCTCGTCGCCCGCCATCTCGTCGCCGTAGTACGCGAGTTCCACCTCGGCGACGATTGCGCGAGTGCGGCGCATGTACAACTCCGCCTCATCGCGGTCGTTAAGCCCGGAACGACGCAGCTCACGGTCGACAACTCGGTGCACCTCATCGTGACGATCCTGCAGATGAAGGCGGTCGAGTTCCTGCAAGGTTCCGCGAAGCTCGCCGGCCGCCGCCGGCCCAGCCGCTACCGCCGGAAGCGCCGCACAAAACAGGATGCTGATTGCCGCGCGTTGTAGTCGTCTCATAGCGTTGCTCCTCCGGCCGGCGCGCGCGGCCCCGCAGCATGCGCGCGGGCTGGCACAGCACGCGCGGCGCGCCCGACGGCGCGTGGTTAGCGCCCCACCCCTTTGTAGGTGAACTCGAGCGCGCGGGCCTTTTCGGGCTCGAGCACGTTGCGCGCGTCCATGATGAGCCGACCGCGCATCGCCGACTTGGCGCGCTCGAGGTCGAGGTTGCGATACTCGTTCCACTCGGTCGCGATCAGCAGCACATCGGCACCCTCAATCG
>PUOW01000047.1 GCA_003552185.1 Spirochaetaceae bacterium | reverse complement strand
TCGAGCGGGTTTCAAGCGAACGGGCCAAGCTCGGGGCGGTGCAAAACAGGCTGGAACATACCATCAACAACTTAAACGTGGCGGCAGAAAACCTGGCTGCGGCTGAATCAAGGGTGCGCGATCTGGACTTTGCCATGGAAATGGTCGAGTTTACCCGCAACCAGATTATGCAGCAGGCCGGTACCTCCATGCTGGCCCAGGCCAACCAGAAACCGCAGACGGTCCTGACGCTCTTGCAGTAAAAGATAAAGGGACTTGATAATAAGGGCGGGGTTAGCCCCGCCCTTATTTCTGTAAACATTTCTTTGCTACTTAAGTCTAAGGCGGCTTGCATCTTGAAACCGTACCTAATTGACCCTTTTAGTTCAGATAAACGAACAGCCGGGAATTAAGTAATTAGTTTTTCCAAGCAGGGGTGATTTGCATGAGGATTAATACCAACTTAGCCGCTTTGAATGGATACCGTAACTTAACCCGGACCGATAATCGTTTAAATAAATCCTTAGAAAGGCTATCTTCTGGGCTGCGCATTAACCGGGCTTCAGATGATGCGGCCGGCCTTGCTATCAGTGAAAAGATGCGGGGGCAAATCAGGGGCCTTAACCAGGCTTCAAGAAATGCCCAGGACGGTATATCGTTGATGCAAACTGCTGAAGGGGCTCTAAACGAGACCCATTCTATTTTGCAGCGCATGCGGGAACTTTCCGTGCAGGCTGCAAATGGTACCCTGACCTCTTCGGACCGGTTCGAGATTCAAAAGGAGATCGAGCAGTTAAGCGGCGAAATTGACCGCATCGGTGGCACTACAGAGTTCAATACCAAGACACTGCTTGATGGTTCTTCTTCAGCTCAAAGCAGTACCAGTGATCTAAACACCAGGGTGATCAGGCGCGGTGGCCTTAGAACCGTGGATCAGTTCGGCCAGAAAGCAGCAGGCGGGGGTAACTACCGGCTTGATATTAAGGCTGCGCCTGGTAAGGGTGAGGTGCAGAAGACAGGTGTGATGACCACTTCACTTGCAAGAGGGGACTACAATGTTGAAAAAATTGGCTCTGCTTCTTTAGCCGGTTTTAATCGGATCCAGCAGTATGCTGAACTATCTGCAGGTAGTGTTACCGGGAACCTGGAACTTGATGAACAGGCCATTGCCGATTTAGAGAATTCAATTAGTTTGTACATGTTGATAGATGAGCATAATTATTATGATATTTATTTCACGGCAGATGAAATGGCAGCGATTACAACACAAAATGAATTGCTGGATGCCTTAAATGAAGGCAAAGATGTTGACTGCTGGGAAGGATTGGATGGTGCAACTGCCTTTTTTGCAGACAACAACCTGGTGATTCAATCCGACAGTGAAGGAAGAGGCACTAGTGTTGAATTTATTAGTATGTTTAGCCTGGGCTTGGAAAATCTTTTTGGTGGGGTTACCATTCAGCCTGGATTCCCCGATGAAGCTATAGCTACCGGAAGCATTGTCCTTACATCTGAATATTTAAACACTATGGAGGGGATCAAGGAGTTTACTGTGCAGGAAAAAGGAGGTACTTTGCAAACCATCAGGGTCGATTTAGATGCCTTTGATACTGTAGCTTATACAGTTACAGAACTAATTGATCAGGTAAACGAACAACTGGAAGAAGGACTGGTTGCGGTGTTAAATGATCGCTACGATTTCGGTAAGTTAAGAATTATTGGTGCGAACGCGGGAGCAGGAAATGAGCTTGTCTTAGATGGTAAAGATAAAGATGTGTTGTTCGGAGCCAGCCCTTTAGCGCTACCAGGAGGAAGCGATAATCCATCAAGACTGGAAACCTCTCAGTATTGGAGCATTGGTTTATTTACATTGAGCCTGCATGATCTTATAGGAAAATCTTTTCAAATATCAGGCGGTGGGCTGCCTGACGCAATAACTGTAGAATTGACTGAAGATGACTTGCCACATCGATCGACACCAATTGATTTTTTAAATACTATTAATGATCAGCTTTTAGATAGTGGAATTGAAGCTGAACTCAGTGAGGGTGAAGGTGGCTTTTTTATTTTTTCCACAAAAGCAAATAGTACAGAAGAGATAATGCTTAGTGGAGAAGATTTAGCCTTGTTTTTTGGTGACGCTCCGGTTTTTCTTGAAGGAGGGCAGGGCAAAGAGGGAGTGGCTACAGGCAGCATGGTTTTAAGCAATGCTGATATTGCTGACAATGGTGAATATTATTACATCAGCTTTGGAACTACAGGGGCTCGTGGTCTGGCTGGCGATTATTTCGGGGTGCCCATGTGGAATTTTAATAGCAAGGAGGATCTATTGGGATTTCTAAACATGGAAGCCGATTCTGTTCAGTTTCAATATAATGAAAACAATCAGTTGGAATTAATTACCAGGCAAAAAGGTGAAACGATTTCATTTTACTCGCCCCCTGCTGGTTTGTTCGGAGGAGCTACTTATCATCTGGGAACAGATAATCAGGAAGAGGTATTTCAGATTGGTTTACATGGCATAACCGGTGGCAATTATACTCTAATAGACGGAGAGGGAAACCAGGTGGAATTGCCATTTGATGCTGATGCTCTAACTGTTGAAAGTAAAATGGTAGCAGGTTTGCGTTATCAAGATGGCGAGGTTATGGTGAGTGGAGGTAATGGTGAACCACTTGAAATTGCTTTTGATCATAGTGTAGGAGAATCCCAGTTGTTTTTTAATGGTGCTAACCTTGTAGGAGATTTGACTGCAGCTCCCGAACGGCAGCTGGTGCAAGTTGAGGCTGATAGCGGTGAGTTCGTGATCAGGTTTAGTGGTAGTTACTATACTGTAGAAACCGAACCTATTGCTTATAATGCAAGTCCGCAAGAAGTTGAAGAAGCGATCAACAGGACCTTATTCAACCCACAGAGCGAATCAGTAAGTGTTGAAGAAGGGTATGATGTGGGTCAGTGGATTGTATCTTTTGATGGTCCTTCTTTCCTGGGCCGGGAACAGACATTACTGGATCTCGATATAAATAATCTGTGGAGAACAGGTCAGGGAGTGGAAATAGCCGACACGAACTCTTCACTTTTAAATATTAATAGCTTCTTTGATGCCAGCGGTAACTTCCTGGTGGAAGACCCGCAGACCATCAACCTGGTGCAGGGGGATGGGAAGCAGACTTCAATTACCATCTTTGGCTCTGATACCATTGCCGACATTGAAGAAAAGCTGAACCGGGCCATTCATGAAGGTCTGGGGCAGCAGGCATATAACACGCAAGAAGATAGCTACGTCACCTACGTGACAGAAGAGATGACCGAAGCTGCTGAAGAAGAAGGGCCATTCAGCGTAGCCGGCACCTTTGTTATCCAGTCGGCGGTAACGGGCAGTGATGGTGAAATACGCTTCAGCGGTAATGAAAATATCATTAACGCTTTAAGCCTGACTACAATCCAGGAATCAACGGAGAATGAATTTATTATCGATGTGCGCGATGCCCATA
>PUOW01000203.1 GCA_003552185.1 Spirochaetaceae bacterium | reverse complement strand
CTGATCCGCAGCCGGGCCCGGAGCTGTTCTCTCATAGCCTCGCGGTCAACGGCAGCAACTTCAGCCGGAGCATCGACCCGCAGCAACTCCTCGAACTGCGCGAGAAGAATATCGGTGACCGCGATACTCACCGGACCATAGACACCCAGCCGCTCCACCTTAGCAGAGCTGTCCATCCGCTGCACACCGGCCGCAAACCCGACCTGCACCACGTCCAGCTTCCGGGCGGTGTCAGTCACGGTAAGCGCTGCCACATCTTCTGCGTGCAGCCGCTCCGTAAGCGTAAGAATATCGACGGCCGTAATACTCACCGGAGCCACAGCGGTAAACGTCTCTGCCTGCGCCTTCGTATGCACTGCCGCAACCTGTAGCGACCCTGCGACATACACGTTTTCAAGTTTGGCCGCCGTATCGGTAACCTCGGTGCTGGCCGCCGCGCCAACGGCAAGCAGCTCCTCTATAGCCGCCAGCTGGATATCGGTAACGCTTACGGTGACAGGTCCCGCAATATGCACAGCTTCAACGGCCGCCAGGATATCGGTAACAGCGCCCCGCACCACCTGTCCGGCAGCAGCCACGTCCACGAAAACCGCACCGTCTACCACGCTAACCCGTACCAAGCTGCCGACCTGCACGCTCTCAGCCTGCGAAACCCTGTGAATTGCCTCCGCGTACATCTGCAACCCAACCAGGGCCAGCTCGGACATTCCAGCATAGTCAGTAACGGTCAAGGTCGCCGGAGCCGCGGTGGTCATAATTTCTGCCGCAGCCCCGGTATCGACGACCGGCACGCTCATCCTGGCCGCTACAGCCAGCACAGCTGCCGCGCTTTTCGTGTCAACTACTGCAACTCTGAGCGGAGATAACACATTGGCTATCTCCGTTAAAACCCTTAAATCACTAACCTCGGTACGTGCCACCACGCCAACTGAAAGCACTTCTTCGTAATGAAACGTTGCGGGAGTATGTACCTCTTCTACCGCAACCACACTGACCGCTGAAACTCCAAGTATCTCTAAGTCAACTACGACATCAAAGCTGATTTCGTTGCCATAGCTGTACCTGCCTTCACTGTAAGCATAGGCCCGGACATAATACGTTTCGCTCTCTTCCAGATACTCCAGCTCAAGCGAAAATACACCTTCACTAAAAACCCCTTGCTCACTTACATAACTGGTATATCCTGTATCCTCCGGAGCAATACTGCCCGGATCACCGTGACTGCTCAGGCCGTAGACAAAGCCGCGTTCAGTGCAGTTTTGCTTGGCTTCGATGATCTTCCCGTCTGCAATAGCGGCATATTTATCTTTTTTGGCTACGACATCCGTTACCTCAAGCTGTTGAACCGCTGCGACCAAAACCATCTCTGCAAGCGCAGCCCGCTCGCCCACAAGCGTATACTGCGGTAATGCCACCTCAGCCGTTTCCGTCACAGTGCATATATCTTCAGTCTTGGTATATGCCGCCATACTGACGGACAGTGTTTCATCGTAGTGAACCCCTATAGGTCCTGTCGGGGCCGCATCGCCCTCTGTGCCAACCCCAAAAGCGTAGACATGAAAACCGCCGCCAGACCAGTGACCGACACCCTGCCGGCCCTCTAAAGCGACGGTGCCCAGCTCGTCCAGCATCCAATTCTCAGGCTCGCTCTCTGTAGACAACCACCACTTGCCGCGAATGTGATCAGCGCTATACCCGCCGCGGCACTCAAACAGATCATCTTGCCCGACATTGATATTAGTGCTATCGAGCAAATTAAAACCGCCATCAGAAAACTCCGATACACGACCATCGCCGCCATCATAATCAATGCGGGTTGCAGATACAACATCGACGTTATCTTCGTTGCTTCCGCGAGCATAGAGCCACCAATCTGCACCACCATCACGCGGTTTAAGCCGCGCCCACACTTCCGTATCCAAGCTGGACGGCGCACCCAAGAAGCGCAAAAAAGTTCTCTCGCTGGCCGGGCCTTCCACTCGCAAATACTTGCCGTCCTCATCCGATTCTATTTCCCAGGTGGTAACGTTGGCCTGCGGTGCCCATGCGTCAGAAGGTTCTACGCCTACATCGTAATCTTCGGCAGACCAGTAGAACTGTGCCATCAATTACCACCGCCCATCTTACGGATACTGTGTATAGTAAGCGTCTCTAACGCAATTGCGGTGGCAAAAACGTCTACAAGTCTTATTTCTGTCGGCTCGCGGATCATGATTCCTTCCAGGAAGCGCATGCGATCAACTATGGTCGGTTCAACCGGAAGTACAACCGCAGCCGTCTCCACGGCGGCAGACACGTCCACGACCGCCGCCTCTGTTGGCCCGCGAACCATAATTTCTTCCAGGAAGAGCATCCGGTCAACTATGGCTGGTTCGACCGGCAGAACCGCTGCACACAACTCGTGAGCGGCCACGGCATCCACTATATCGAGTTGCTGGGCCGACTCGACCAGAACCGCCTCTACAAGCGAAGCCCGTTCGTAAACACCGACAGAAAGTGCGATGCGCACCGCGATCTGTTCGCTGGCAGCTGCCACTTCTTCCACGTCCACAGAGGTCGGTCCGCGAATCTGGAGCACGGTGGTGAAGTGCATCGCATCGACCAGCACAACCCGACCCGGAGCCGCGATAACCAGCGGCTCCGCGCTGGCAGCTGTATCTATTATCCCCACCCTGCCAGCTGCTCCCACCACAAGCATTTCCTCGTAGTGCACGCCGGCAGGGGTGAGCACGTCTTCTACCGCCACCGCCACCGGAGCCGATACCGCAAGCAGCTCTCCGACGATCACGGTCTCCTGCCAGACCACGCTGACGGTATCCGACCAGTCGGAGTACAGCCCGTTATTGGCCTGCCGTATCCGGTAGTAGTACGTCTGACCGTCCACAAAGGGGCCGGTATCCACCCAGCTATCGGCATCCGCGCCCACTACAGATGTAATATACTCCCACTCGCCGGTACCGACGGCCCGCTGGATCATGTAGCCTTCAAGCTGGGCGTGCGTATCGGTTACGTCCACCGCTGCCGGTCCTTCCACCGTGAGCGTCTCTTCGTAGCTCGCATGGCCCTCCAGGGCCACGCCGATTGTCCCGGTATCGGTGGGATCTGTAGCGGAGAAGGTCGTTGCCATCGTGGTCTCCGACTCCAACCCGTTCCTGCTGCTCGCATCAGTCCGGGTAGGGCTATCGTCCTGCAGCACCAACTCCTGCTCCGACCCATAGCCCACCACATCGCTGGCACTTCCACGCCAGGCCACGAACTGCAGGATCAAGTCGCCATCCTCGCTATCCACTGCCACAGAGATCGTGCCGCCACCGCCGGGAGCCTCTGCAACGGTATGAGTACCTCTAACCTCGCCGCTACCGCCCTCGACGGATACAGCCATTACCCCACGGCGGGTTACAGATTCTCCACCGTACATCACCAGGATATCCCCGGAAGCGGCCTCAGCCTCTACCGCAAACAACTCAGCCGCCGGGCACCACTGATCCTCGT
>PUOW01000010.1 GCA_003552185.1 Spirochaetaceae bacterium | reverse complement strand
GTGTCGTGCTCGAAAGATCATCCGAAGCCTCGCATGCGCAAACGGAAGCGGGGCCTGCGATGCAGGCCCCGGCGAACGGCAGTATTACGGTACGCGAACGAGGTCCATGCGGACCAGCGCCTCGGCAACCTGAACGGCGTTGAGCGCCGCGCCCTTGCGAATGTTGTTCGAGACAACCCAGAGATTCAGACCGTTGTCGATCGTGAGATCCTCGCGGATCCGCCCGACCATCGTTTCGTCACGGTCGTTGCAGAACAATGGCATCGGATACTCATTGTTCTTCGGGTTGTCGACGACCTCGATATTCTCGGCCTTCGAGAGCAACTCACGCGCTTCGGCCGCGCTGAGCTTCTTCTCGGTCTCGATATTGATCGACTCCGAGTGTCCGTACCAGACAGGAACGCGCACGCAGGTGGCGGTCACCTTGATGTCGTCGTGCATGATCTTCTTGGTCTCGTTGACCATCTTGTATTCTTCTTTGGTGTAGTCGTGTTCCTGGAATACATCGATATGCGGAATACAGTTGAACGCGATCTGGTACTGAAAGCCTTTGGAGTCCTGTACCTTGCCGGTCTCGAGATACGCCTTCGACTCCTCGGTTAACGAATCGTTGCCCTTCGCGCCCGAGCCGGAGGTTGCCTGATAGGTGGACACCACCACGCGCTTGATGCGCGCCGCGTCGTGCAGAGGCTTGAGCGCCACCACCATCTGGATGGTCGAGCAGTTGGGGTTCGCGATGATGCCCTTGTGCTGTTTGAGGTCTTCGGCGTTCACCTCCGGAACTACCAGCGGCTTGTCGGGGTCCATTCGAAACGCCGAGGAGTTGTCTACCACTACCGCGCCTTGCCGCGCGGCTAGCGGTGCGAGCTCAAGGCTCGCGTCGCCGCCTGCTGAGAACAGCGCGATATCTACGCCTTTGAAGTTCTCTTCCTTCGCCGCGAGTACGGTGTACTCCTTGCCGTTGAACTCAATCTTTTGTCCTTCGGCTTCCGGGATATCGAGCGGGCGAAACTCGCCGATCGGAAAGTTCCGTCGCTCGAGGGTGCGGCGCATCTCGGACCCAACCATGCCGAGCGCGCCGACGACCGCAACGGTGTAGGTCTTATCGGCCATCAACCCACCTCCTTCTCGATGTCTTGAATGACGCCGCGCAGGATCTCTACGGTCTTCATCGCGAGTTCTTCAGTGATTACGAGCGGCGGAAGCAGTCGCGCGACGTTGCCGTGGTGCCCACCGACCTCGATCATAACACCGCGCTGGTGCAGATACTTTCGCACCTTCTTTGCGAGATCGCCGGCCGGCTCTTTGGTCTTTTTGTCGCGCACGATCTCGACGCCCATCATCAGCCCGATGCCGCGCGCCTCGCCGATGATCTTGCTTTCGGCTTCCAGCTTCTTGAGCTCAGCCAGGACCTTCTCGCCGAGCTTAGCGGCGCGCTCGGGAATCTCGTTGTCGCGCATGAACTTCAGGGCCGCATGACCGGCTGCAAACGCTATCATGTTACCGCGGAAGGTGCCGATCGTCTTTCCCGGCGGCCAGGTGTTGAGCTCTTCCTTGTACGCGATCGCCGAGATCGGGAACCCGACGCCCCCGAGCGCCTTGCTCATCGTCACGATGTCCGGCACGATGCCGGCGTGCTCGAACGCGAACATTTTTCCTGTTCGTCCAAGCCCGCTTTGAATCTCGTCGCAGATCAGAAGCACACCGTGGCGCTCGGTGATCTCGCGCACACGCTGGAGAAAGCGCGGGGTCGGTGCGATCGAACCTCCCTCGCCCTGAACCGGCTCGAGAATCACCGCTGCCGGTTTCGAGATTCCGGAGTGCGAGTCCGAGAGCACGCGCTCGAGGTAGTCGGCGGCGTACAGATCGGAGTCTTCATCTTTGCAGCCGAACGGATGACGATAGCGATAGTCGTACGGCACAAACTGTACCCCGGGTACCAACGGTCCGAGCCCGTCGCGATGGCTGCTGTCGGTGGTGAGCGCGAGCGCCGCACCGGTCATGCCGTGATACGCACCCTCAAACGCCACGATGCCGTGCCGGCCGGTGTTCCATTTCGCGAGCTTGAGCGCGGTTTCGACCGCGTCGGACCCGGTAGGACCGCCGAAGAACACGCGAGTGAGTTCGTTCGGGAGCAGTTCTTTGAGCAGCTTCACGAGGGCGGCGCGAGATTCCGTCGGGATATCGAGCGCATGCGTGACATTCTCGATCTCCTGGCGCGCTGCTTCGAGCACTTCGGGATGTCCGTGCCCAACAGCCATAACGCCGGCACCGCCGAACATGTCGATGTAGATGTTGCCGTCGGCATCCTCGATCGTGGCGCCCCGACCTCGCTTCAGCGCCATCGGCATTCCGCGAGCGTACGATACCGCCGAACCTTCGTTCTGATCCTGGTAGTTCAAAATCTCCTGCGATTTCGGCCCCGGCGGGGTAACCTTGATCTCAGGAGCTGTCGGGAACGACAACTCTGCAAGTTTCTTCTCGTCGATCATATGGTATCTTCTCCCTTCTAAGTATTCTCTGAGCTTGGATAGCCCATGGTTCTTGAGATTTCGTGCGCCGTACGCATTATCTCCGGAATCAATTCACGCGCGACGTGCTCCGTGAGCCGTATCGCCGGCCCCGAGATACTGACCGTCGCGATCACCGCCCGCGAATGGTCGCGGATCGGGGCGGCGACGCTGTTGAGATCGTCGCTGAACTCGTGAAACTCGAGCCCGTAGCCCTGCTCGAGCACCCGCAGCCGCTCGCGCCGCAGCTCTTCGGGATCAACGATCGTTCGATCGGCGCGGGGAATGAGTGCCACCTGACTGAGGTACGTCTCAAACTCCGCGTCCGACATCGCCGCGAGGTATATCTTCCCGGACGCGCTGCAGTAGAGCGGATAGGTGCGCGAAACGTCACGATGCAGCGTCAGCGGATTCAGGCTGTCGACCTCGTCGACGCAGATTGCGCTGTAGTCGTAGCGCTGCACCAAGTACACGTTCTCCTGGCAACTGTGCGAGAGCTGCTGCATCAAGGGATGAGCGAGCTCGCTCAGATTACGCGTCTGCGGTATGCTGTTTCCCAGTGCAAACACCTTGAACGTGAGCCGGTACGCCGACTCGGGCGACTGCTCGATATACTTCAAGGCCTCGAGTGTCGCGAGCAACCGGTGCACGTTACCGCGCGTGAGATTAAGGCTGCGGGCGATCGCCGCCGCCCGCACCGGCTGGTGTTCCGCGATGAACTCGAGAATTGCAAACGCTTTCTTCACGGTCGCAGCGAGAGTATAAGATTTTGTTTTATTATTTGAACTCCCGTTTTCATCGTGAAACATATGTTATTGTGACCTCGGTCTCACATTCTGTCAAGAAAATTCCTTGGAACTGCGTCGAACTGCCCCGCAGCCTGTTGGCCTTGGCCGCTAGTTCCGCGGTTAAGCGAAGCACCATGAAAACAGAGGCGGTATTAGATAGGTAGAAGGAGGTGTGCAGCCATGAAGCACCCATC
>PUOW01000029.1 GCA_003552185.1 Spirochaetaceae bacterium | reverse complement strand
GCGGCGCCGGTTTTCGTTGTGCCGCTTTTTCTCGAGCCGGCCTTGCTCCCGCCGGATTTGGTCGCGGTTTTGCCGCTGCCGCTCTTGGTGTTCTCGTCGTCCTCGTTCTTAGTTCGTGATTTCGCCATGGTAGGTTTGCTCCTTACGCGATGCGTCTCGCTTCACCCCATCATACCCCAATTGCCTGCGCAACCCAACGCAAGCCGCGCCGGTAGCGTGTACGCCGGGTTGCGCCGTAGCGACGGTTGGGGTTAGGTTCCGTAGCGCCAGGTTTCGCCGGGCTCAAGCTCTCGAACCTCCACGCCATGCGGTGTAAACCCGTTGGCGTCCTGCGCCAGGATCGGAAAGGTCTTGTAATGCACCGGGATCGCGACACGGGGCTTAATCAGCTCCGCGGCTTTCGCGCCGAGTGTTGCGTCCATCGTGAATCGATCGCCGATCGGGATCGCCGCGATGTCAGGCTTGTAGATCTCGCCGATCATTTGCATGTCGCCGAACAAGCCGGTGTCGCCACAGTGGTAGAACACCAGGCCGTTGAACTCTATCACGAGGCCGTTCGGCATCCCCATGTAGCGCCCCTCGTACGACGACGAGTGAAAAGCCTGCGTAAACGCAACCCAGCCGAACTCGGTGCGGATGCATCCTCCCGCGTTGCCCGGCTCGAGCTTCTTGATGCCCTTCTCGCCGAGGTAGTTGCAGATCTCGAACGCTCCGATCACGGTCGCGTCGTTGTGCTGCGCGATCGCGACGGTGTCTCCGATGTGATCGGCGTGCCCATGGGTAAGCGCAATGTAGTCGCAGCTCAGATCCTCGGGCCGATGCACGGCCAGGCCGTTGCCGCTGAGAAACGGATCGATCACCAGAGAGTTGCCGTTGCCGCTGAGTAAGAATCCGGCGTGTCCCAAAAAGGTAATGTCGAGTGCCATACTGTACTCCTCCTGCTGAGAATCTTCTAACAGCTCGGGCGAAAGGTCAACGCAGAATGTCGCTACCGGAACGTCACACCCAACAGTCACTGCTAACGTTACGCTTGACAGCTGTACCGACCGCTGCGATACTAGTGAATGTCTTACATAGTGCATGTGCGTCTTGTATTATGAGACAGCTTCGCTCCGGCGCTCGGGAGTGTAGGTAAGAGCGTGGTTATGAGGTAATCCGGATGGGAGTTCAATCGCTGGATCGCGCGTTTGATATCATCGAGCTGTTGTCGCACCACGCCAACGGCCTCGCGGTCGGCCGGATCGCTCGTGAGCTCGCGCTGCACAAAAGCACGACCTCGCGTCTGCTACAGTCGCTCGGGGCGCGCGGCTACGTCGAGCGCGATAACGCAACCGGGTTTTACCGCTTGGGGCTACGCTTCGTTGAGCTCGCCGGGTCACAGCTGGACAACCTCGAGCTGCGCGTCGAGGCTCGTCCCGCGATGTACGAACTCTCGGAACGCTCGGGGCAGACCGCGTTCCTCGCAACGCTTCAGGGCAACGAGGTTGTGTACATAGACAAGACCGAAAGCTTCGGAAGCCTCCGACGCTACGCGATCATCGGCACGCGGGTGCCGTTGTACTGCACCGCGCTCGGAAAAGCGCTCCTCATGCCGCGGCACGACGACGAGGTTCGCGCCCTACTCGCCGAGCTCACCTTTACCCCGCGCACTGCGAACACGGTACGGTCGGCCGAGCAGCTTATCGAAGATCTGCACGCCGCGCGCGAACGCGGCTACACACTGGACCTCGAGGAAAACGAACCGGCGGTGCGCTGCGTCGGGGCTCCGGTGCTCGACTACCGCGGCTACCCTGCCGCGGCGCTCAGCGTCTCGGGACCGTCCGAACGCATATCGACTGAGCGTCTCGCGGAGTTCGGAGCGCTCGTGCGAAGCGCCGCCGAGCGCATCTCGCGCAGCATCGGTTACCATGCAAGACCGGGACAACCCCAACACATATCGGAGGCAGGCTATGATCAAGATTAAACCACGAAGCGAAGCAAAATGGGACGCCGTGTCACTCGGCGAGATCATGTTGCGGCTCGATCCCGGCGAGGGTCGCGTTCGCACCGCACGAGAGTTTCGCGTCTGGGAAGGCGGCGGCGAGTACAATGTCACCCGCGGTCTGAAGCGCTGCTTCGGGCTCAACACAACGGTGGTGACCGCGATTCCCGAGAACGACGTGGGGCTATTGCTCCTCGACCTTTTGTACCAAGGCGGTGTCGACACCTCGCACATTCGGTGGATGCCGTTCGACGGCATCGGTCGCGATGTCCGGGTGGGGCTGAACTTCACCGAGCGCGGCTTCGGCGTTCGCGGCGCGCTTGGAGTATCGGACCGCGCGTACTCGGCGGCCTCGAAGCTCAAGAAAGGTGATATCGACTGGCGAAAGATTTTCTCAGAGGATGGGGCGCGCTGGTTTCACACCGGCGGCATCTTTGCAGCGCTTTCCGAGTCCACACCGGAGGTAATACTCGAGGCAGCCGAAGCCGCGCATGCCGCCGGCACAATCGTCAGCTACGATCTCAACTATCGTCCGTCGCTCTGGAAAGCGGTCGGCGGTAAGGAGCGCGCACAGGAGGTGAACCGCGAAATTGCCCGTTTCGTCGACGTCATGATCGGGAACGAAGAGGACTTCACCGCGGCACTCGGTTTTGAGGTTGAGGACGTCGACGATACGATCACCGGTCTGCAGGTCGAGAACTTCAAGCGAATGATCGCGCGGGTCGTAGATGAGTTTCCGAACTTCAAGGCCGTCGCGACCACGCTACGAGACGTGCACACAGCCGGCATCAACGACTGGGGAGCAATCCTGTACACCGAGGGCGATTTCTTCGAGGCCACCCATCGCCCGAAGCTCGAGATCTTCGACCGCGTCGGCGGTGGCGATAGTTTCGCATCGGGTTTGATCTACGGGTTTCTCGAGGGCATGACGCCGAGGCTCTGTGTTGAGTACGGCGCCGCGCACGGCGCGCTCGCGATGACCACGCCCGGCGATACTACGATGGCGAGCCTACGCGAGGTCGAAAAACTCGTCGGCGGCGGCAGCGCACGGGTCGACCGCTGACCGCCGACACCGAAAGAAGCATAAGAAGACCGAGCGCAGCTACGTTACGCAGCTACTTCACAGATCTGCGCTCTGAAGGAGTACCAATGTCGAACACAAACGTAACACAAAAGATCGAGGCGCACGGCCTCGTGCCGGTGATCAAGCTCGAGTCCGCCGATAGCGCCGAGCCGCTCGCAGCTACGCTACGTGAGGCCGGCCTGCCGCTCGCGGAGATAACCTTTCGTACCGCCGCCGCCGCCGACTCGATTCGTCGTATCGCCGAAACCGTACCCGAGGTGCTGCTCGGCGCCGGAACGGTTTTGACGGTCGATCAGGTGAAGCAGGCGGTAGAGGCCGGCGCGTCGTTCATCGTGACCCCCGGATTCAACCCCCGCGTGGTCGAGTACTGTGTACGGAACGGCATCGCGATCACGCCGGGCGTCAACGACCCAAGCGCGGTGGAGGCGG
>PUOW01000239.1 GCA_003552185.1 Spirochaetaceae bacterium | reverse complement strand
GAGGTCGACACCTTCGGTAACTACTTCCGGCCACTCAATTATTTGGCCCATGTATCCCGAAGGAGTTCGGATATATCTTGCTGTGAGTGCCGTAACCATACAAAACTCCCGCGTAGTTACTTAGTGAAGTATATCATGCGTGTACCATCTCTTGCACAGAAACCGGAACGTTCGAAAACTGCAGCGCGTGTACACACGGACCGAGCGAAGGCGGCTGTAACGAGTCGGCAATGCGCCACAAACTCCCGGGCCTTCACTCGTCGATATCCATGGCAAGATCATGATGTGCGCCCCTTCACTCGGGATTTCCACCGTCTGCAGAGAACGCTGTGCATCTTCCCGGCAAACAGATCCGGCAACACGTACGTGCGTACGTGAAACGGAACGGGATCGATCACTGCATGCGCTTCGGTCGAAAAGCCCCCGGGCGGCTCGGTGTCCAGTTCAAGCTTCACCTTCAGAAGCTGATTGGCGGGCAATCGCTCGGCAAGCCCGGCTGTCGGGACAATTTGAAGGATGTGTTTCTTCGTGTTCGCCTTAACGAAGGCGGGTTCGATCGCACCGCCTGTAAAGCGATCGCGCCCCTGCACGCTGCAGGTGAAACCGAAGGCCTCAAGCTCACGGCTCACCGAATCGAGATATGGTCGAAGGGAAAAATCGATGACTTCTGAGAACCGCGGCACACCGTGGACGATCCGCAGTGCTGTACCGCCGTAGAACGCTGTCGGCGTGCGACGAGGTCGAGTATGGCCGCGTTCACCGCGTCACCTCCCGGATTAGTCGACTGCACAGCCTCAGGCTTACCCTATCGGCCCCGGCGGCGATCTGCGCGAGGGCATCGGCATCGAGGCCCGACAGCGCGTCCTCGTCGATACGCATATCATCGAGCAAGAAGGTGCGTACGTCCCGATGCGTCTCCAGGCCCGGTGTGAAGTAAACGATATCAGCAAGGGCCTTTTCCGGGCTTGCGCACAAATGTCGCTCAAAGGGCTCATCGCCAACGAGACGGACACCACGCCAGTAATACTCGGCGCGCACCGCGCGATAGACATACGTTCCGAGCGGCGTGTCGTGACGCTTTGCCGTGCCGGTCGTGATCGAGGTGACGTGGACAACCGCCTCCGGAATCATGCCGTAGGCGGAAAGGGCCGTCTGCAACGACACGTACGAGGGACCGTACAGTAGGTTCGCGATCACCCCACGGTGGAGGCCACCGACAGAGAGTGCGTCAGGGCGACAATAGAGCCCCTTCTTGAGCCGGACGATCTCGCCGTTTCGGATAAGTCGAGTTATGCGGTCGCGGGGCCTTCTGTATTGCCGCAGCGCCTCACTGAGGGCAACGTAGTTGAAGACAGGCTCCGCGGGAATCGAATCGGCGCGAGAAACGATTCCAGTATGTCGAGGAATTGTCGACATACTGGAAGTATCATCCCCGCCGGTGCATAGATGCAACCCGCGACGGGCAGCCGCCGGCCGGTGGGCGGTGCGCCGGCGCTTAAGCGCGCGGGCGGGTCATGCGGGTCATGCGGGTCATGCGAGCGAGGCGAAGCACGTGTTTGGCCGAGGCGTGGGGGGGAGGGGATCTCAAGGCGCGTGCAAATCGCGCCGTGTTTCGTCAGGATTTTGTCGCAAACTTAACAGTGTCCGGATGCAGAACCTTAACACTTGCGGTGGTCACACCGGTAGAGAGCGTAACGGCCCTACTTAATGGCCCTGGGAATGTAAAGGACGCGACAAAATCCTGACGAAATGCGTGTGGCGCTTTACGGGAGCGTCTTGGCACCGTCGGTGCAAATGGGGTGATTACGGCCCTCTCGCAGCAGCCCGACGCCGTTCCGTTCGAGAGACTTCTCCCATTTGCTCAAGTGCGTGGCGCAACGACGATCGGCAATCCTCAAGTATGATTTGCCCCATGTATCCGGAAGGGGTTCGGAGTTGGGCTTGTGCGCGCCTCACGGCCACACAAAGGCGTCCTCGAAGAGCCCGGTTGTTGCGTAGCGGGTGGCCGGAAGAGCGTCTGCGCCGGCCGGCTCCGAGGAAGAGGCAGCTTCAGAGGCAGCTTCAGACGAGGCGTCTCCTTCGGAGATTTTTACCAGGCCCAAGGGTTTGCAGAACTCGAAGAGAAAAAGATGGAGATAGACCCCGCACAGCCAGTCGATCACCTCTTGATCATCGCGCGCGGGCTTCAGGAACTCGGGGAACGCCCGGGCGAAGCGGTCGAACAACTGGAGAACGGTACCCTCGGGATGCCGATGAAGCAGATAAAGCGAAAAAGCCGCCGACTCTTGGACGAACTCCAAATGGGGGATCGCGCCGGCGAACTCTTCGGCGAGATAGTCGGTCCAGTCAAGATCCATGAGCCGCGCCTCAAAGACCTGCCGAAACACATCCACCGCCTTGCCCTCGCGCAGCATCTGAACGCCCTCGGTCGTGAGCTCACTGCGCCGGTACGATTCATGTGTCCAACCGCATGCCACAACCAGGTCGTGCGCGCGGCACAGCATTGCAAGCGACTGCTCGTTTGGTACCGAGACCCCCTCCTGATAGGAAGAGTCGAAGCGGGCAAGATACGCGCGACACAGCGCGCGCGGATAGTTAGCGCGGTCGGTAAGACGCGTGCCCCCGCCGTGATCGGCGTGATACCGAAGGAGCCACCCTATCACCGCTACAAGCGGCGCGGTCTCGGCGTCCTCCGGCGACAACGACGCGTTGTGGTTCAGCAGTGTCAGCCGTTTGGTCTTGCGAGCTTGCAGTATCTCGTGCACCTGTGCCGGCGAAAGGCCCTCGAAGTCTTCTCGCGACGCGTCGTTGGCGGCGGGGGCTGGGCGGGCACTGCGCGCTCGCGCCTCGTCGGCCCGCAGGCAGCAGTGCTTGTACTTCTTCCCGCTCCCGCAATGGCAGGGCTCGTTGCGTCCAGGCATGGTGTGGTGATGATAGACTACCGGGCGTCGCTCGATCAACGCGCGGGGGCGCGGGATCCGCGGGGGCGCGGGGCGCGGGGGCGCGGGGGCGCGGGGGCGCGGGATCCGCGTGGACACCGTTCAACGCCCACGCAGCGGGCCCACGCGCGACCTGCCCACGCGACCTGCCCGCGCGACGTGCGCACGCGACGTGCGCACGCGCATACTTATTTATTTTGTCGCAAACTTATCAATGTCCGGATGCAAAACCTTAACATCCGCGGTGGGCACACGGCAGGTAGCCTACCCTGCCCGCTTAGTCCCTGGAGATGTTAAGGATGCGACAAAATTATGAAGAAACACCGCGCGCGGTGTGCAGCGTGCTAAGCACGCTCCCGGGCAGACACGGCCGCCGCGCTGAACGGCGAGGCCCGCTTGTCGCACACCGGACGGGCCGAGAGGGTAGCGGAAGACGTGGAGGGCCGCCGCGGCGAGCGGCAGTGAGCCGAGGCACGGCGGCCCGGTAGGCGAGGAGCCGGGGCGATGCGGTCGAACGCAGCTCGCGGGCCGGTGGCCCACGGGACGGCGGGGCGGCGGG
>PUOW01000138.1 GCA_003552185.1 Spirochaetaceae bacterium | reverse complement strand
TGAATCTGACGGGCAACCAGTTCATCGAGTACACCCCGAGTTACTCCGAGTACCGCGATGCAGGTACGATTCGCTATGAGAACTCGCTTGTCTACCACGACTTTGCTGACGCGAACGTCGCCCTTTCGAGCCAGCGGCTCGTTCGAAACGGCGATATTCTTCTCATTCCCAACGAGCCAGGCATTAACGAACAGGGTGTTGATCGCGTCACATATGAACCAACACCGAGCCAACTCCGTGTCAAGCCCGTTGATGATCCGACCATCGAGATTCCCACCGAGTTAGCGGAGGAAGACTGGGAGGGATTGCTGGAAGATGAACTCAACGTCATCAAAGACGGAACCGATGGAATCACCGTTGAGGATGGGCTTCTGACCGTTGAGTTTGAGGGCGAACGAAGAATTTTCTTCACGCCACTTCCTGAGCAGTCAGATTTGGGTGAAGAAGCAGAAGATGATCCTGGTGAGGATGAAGGCGGGGCCACTATCAATCCGGCAGGCCCGGACGACGTTTCGCTTATTGAAGCGGAACTTCGTTCACCAAGAAATAATGAAACAACACTAACATTCCGCAACTCTGCAGATGAAAATGCCGGTATTGAGGCAGGTAGATTACCATTCTACCTTCGTTCACCAGGTGGGGGAGACAGACCTGAAAGAATAACCCGCGTTGAGGCTGACGGAAGCGATGTTATTGGTAATGACTGGATTGTTCGTAGTGATTTCGAGGATCTTGATGATCCTATTATATTCCAAGCAAATGATCAAAAAACAATTATTATCGGATTTGATGAGAATATAAGAAGTGGTCAAGATATATTCGCCATTGAAGTCAGATTTGAAACTGGAGAACGCTCAACATACTTTATTGGATAATCTATTAATTTAACAAAATAATACACTTATTTTAATAATTATTTAAATATCTCCATATAATCCATGACTCGTATCAAATTACTACCATTACTATGTGGCTACATCACACACCACAATCTACAAGAGGCTCGACGATTCAATGTATCTAATATATCAATGAGGATCACTTTTCGGGAAGACCAACGGGGTGTCTCCGCTCTTGTCGGTGCTGTATTACTGTTAGGTATCTTAGTAATTGTCTTGTCAAGCTATCAGGCCCTTATTGTTCCACAGCAGACCGCCCAAACCGAGGTCGAACACAATCAGCAAGTTGAAAATGAGATGGTCGATTTTCGAAACGCATTGTATGAAGCTCGCCTCGATGATCGCAACCCAACTGCCTCTGTGACACTTGGAACTCGATATCAGAGTCGAATCATCGCAATCAACCCACCTCCTGCGACTGGAACATTACAAAGCATAGATCCAGGAAATGTTACGATTAACCACGATAGAGGGGAGTTTGAGCTCAAAAATAACCTGTTTTTCGAGTACACGCCTAGCTATTCGGAATATCGTGATGCTGGCACAATCCGATATGAGAACACGCTTGTCTATCATGATTTCAGTAGTTCCAATGTCGAATTAAGTGGACAACGCTTAGTTGACGGAAACACAGTTAGGCTCATTCAACATGAACCTCTGCTTGATAAAAACGGGGTTGATTCTGTAACATACGAGCCTACGCCAAATCAATCTCGGATATTCCGTCCCAATAACGTAAATATTACACTCCCAACTAGTCTTGGGCCGGGTGAATGGAGTGCTCTACTCGACGATGAAAACGAATGGGAAGTGATTGATGACACAGAGGGGGAATTAACACTCAATTATACCGGTGATGACCAGCCGGAAATTATCTACTCGCCTGTTGAGGATCAAGAAGGACTTCCGCCAGATGACCGTGATGAGGACAACGGTGACGAAGATAACGGTCCAACAACTATCAATCCAGCAGGCCCGGATGATGTACGACTCGTTGGTGCAGAGTTTCTTTCAGACCAATCCGGAGAAGTCAGAGTCTCATTCCGAAATTTTGCTAGCGACGATGCTGCTTTTGAACAAGGCAGACTCCCTTTTTATATCCGCTCTCCGGCTCAGTCCGATCCACCGACACAAGTAACCGAAGTAAGGGTTGATAACACCCTGTACGATGACGAAGATTTCGTAGATGAGCACTGGACGGTTCGTGAGGACTTCCAATCGCTATCTGGTGGCGAAAACGATCTTATTGTCCTCCCCGGTGAGGAGACAACAGATATAACGTTCGGCTTCGATGACAGAACTGACTCCGGCCAGGATTTCTTTAGCATCGAATGGCAGTTTGAAACCAGCCAGAGAAGTACGTACTTCATTGACGGGGACGGTGACGGAAGCCCGTTTGCAGCTGAGATCACAGACGAGCAGGCGGAACCAGAGACGATTTCGCCCGGCGAAGAGACGACGATTTCTGCAGTCGTCCGTGATCAGTTCGGCGACCGGTTCGAGGGTGAAGAAGTTACGTTCACCTCTGATGGCGAGGGTGAGTTTGCGGAAGGCCAGGCAACCAGTGACGAAGACGGTGAGGTGTCTGATGTCTATACTGCAGACGAGGGCGACGCCGATGAGGAAGTGACGGTTACGCTATCGGCCGAAACTCCGGACGTTGATGACGTTACGGTGACGTTCGATGTCGATGATGGCAATGGTGAAGAAAACGGGGCTGCATCTTTCGAGATGCTGAGTGCAGAGGAATTCCAAGAAACAGGAAATAGATTCGTAACATTTGATTGGGATGTGTCTGGAACGTTTGATGAAGTGTCTGTTGAAACAGACACAGACGGACCAGAAACCTCTACAGAAAGAGATGGAAGCGAAACGCTTGAGACTGGATCGGGTAGCGGAAGAGAAATCAGTGCTACTGTCACAGGCCCTGACGGTGGTGAAACTTGTACTGCAACTATTGGGAATAATGCTAATATTGACAAAAATGACTTTAACTGCAATTCAAATTAATTATTAAAAAGAACTTATTATATTTTAAAAATATCTCGATATAAGTGCAGCTTTGTCTATTATTACTCGATTACTCTTCGTCAATAACTTCCGGATCCGCAAACGCATCCTGCAAACTATCCAATCCGTTGAGCCACTCCGAAACCAACCATGAGTCGAGTTCCGCAATTGAGGTCCCGTCGAACTCCTTACCGTCGATGATCTGAGTGCCCGCCTGCACCAAAAAGGCTAACGCGGCGTCAACGTCGTCCTCGGCGGCAGCGTCGACGGCACCGGTGATGCATTCGTCCATCGAGTACTCCTCGACGGGCCCGCCAATGGCGTACTCCTCGGCGGCGTAAAACACGGGGACGAGACTCGTCTGGACGCTGTCGATAAGTAGCAGTTTCTCCTCTTCGTCGAAGTCGGGTTCGGCGAGGACGATCTCGTTGATAAATCCGAGTTTTTCAAGCGTCGTCTCTTCGTCGACACGGCCGTCTTTTTTTGCCGAAATCACCTTCGCAATCGCGATGGTGGTGTCGTTCTGGAGATTGAAATACAGTCGGGCGAACTCCTCGCTTTCGGGGTCGAGCGCCTCCTCGTCGACGCGGG
>PUOW01000078.1 GCA_003552185.1 Spirochaetaceae bacterium | reverse complement strand
ACGAGATAAGGAGCGAGCGGCGACGCTATTACTGGAAGCACCGCGCAGTGGTGAAACGCGGTGTGCGAGTCGAGCGGCTCGCGCTCGGCTCATCGCCTCCACGCGCGTACCTCTCGGACGGCTCCAGTCTCACTTTCGACAAGGCGTTACTTGCAACCGGCGGCATACCGCGGCGCTTGGGCCTGCCGGGTGAGGAGCTAAACGGAGTGCTGGTGCTTCGCACGATAGACGACGCGCTCGCGATCGCGTCGGGTGCACGGAGCGCGCGGCGCGCCGTCATAGTCGGGGCGGGTTTCATTGGCCTTGAGCTCGCGGCGTTTTTGCGGGAGGCGGGGTGCGAGGTTACGATCCTCGAGGCGAACTCCGAGGCCTGGGGTGAGTTTGCACCGAGCGAGCTACGAGCATTTCTGCGAAAACGCCTGGAGCGCCTCGGCGTGGAGTTTCTGTTCGACACGGTGGTTACCGAGATTGAAGGCACTGAACACATGGCGAGCGGCCGGAGCTCGGACGCAGAGCTCAATCATGCGAACCGGCGAGCGACCGCGGCGGGGGAGACGGCAGCTGCGCGCGGTGCGGTTTCTGAGGCGGCGGCAGTGGCCGCGGTGCGAACGAGCGGCGGACGGCGTGTGCCGTGCGAGCTCGTCTGTATAGCGGTCGGGAACGAGCCTCGGGACCGAGTTGCGCGTGAGGCCGGTATCGAGGTCGCCGAAGCACAACGAAGCCCCGCGGTGCAGGGCGGTGGGTTACAGGGCTCCTCGCTACAGAGCGCCGCATCGCGAGACGGCGGGGTGCCGGTGGATTCGCGAATGCAGACGAGTGATCCACGCGTGTTCGCGGCCGGCGACGTTGCGCTGTTGCGCGATCCATACAGTGGTCGACGAAGGCGCGCCGAACACTACTGCAGCGCGGAGTACGGCGGTCTCGTCGCCGGCGAGAACATGGCCGGCGGCAGCGCCGAGTGGGAAATGGTGCCGTATTTCTGGTCCGATATTGCCGATCTCACCGTTGAGATCTATGGAGACGAGTCGGCTTGGGACGAGATCGTGACCCGCGAGTTTCATGACCACCCCGAGGATCGACCGAAGATTACGCTCTTAGGGCTGAAGGATGGGCGGTTGGTATGTAGCTTCACGATCAACGCAACTGAGCAGGAGCGTTCGGCGCTGCAGGTTCTTATTCGCAAACAACTGGCGCCGGCGGAATACCGAGCGCTTCTCTCCGACCCATCGGTTTCGCTCGCTCGCGTTGTCCAAACGGTGGCCTCAAGCGGTTGAACGCGGATCATTGAACGCGAGCCATTGATTCTGGGGGCAGCCGGATCCGGCGGCACCGTGGGGCCGGGATCGGCGCGGAGACGGGATGGCGAAACAGAGCGGAGAGAAAGAGCCGGTTGTTGTTACCCTTGGGGAGTTCAAAGGGCTTTCCGCGCATGTCCATGTGACGATTCGATCCAGAAGTCTGCCTGACGGCGAACCGGTTGAGCGTTACATGAAGTTCTACGACTCTGAGCGTGCTCGTCGTTGGGTGGAGTATGTTTTCGAGTCCGAGTTTTCGCCCGATACACACGAGCTGGTGTACGAGCCGAGCCGAGCGCGCGGATGGTTTTATCGAGAAGGCGACTAGTCGGATCGATTGAACACCGAGCGCTTGAACCTCGGAAGCCGAAGCGGTAGGCTCAGTAGCATGCTTGAAGAAACCTTTGCGCAACTGGTGCAGTACCTTACTCAGGTCGGCTGGGTAGGCCTCGCGGTAGCGTTCGGCTTAGGACTGGTGGTGGCGCTCGCGGGGTATCGGCTGAGGCTGCTGTTTTTCTTTGTCGTGGGCTTTTACGCCGGTGCGGTCACGATTGGGCCGTTGTTCGCCGCGGCGATAGACGCGCCGCAAACCGCGATCATCTTCGGTGCGATCGCGGGAGTTATCGCGGGATTCGTGGCGGTGCGGTTGTACTTCGTCGCGCTGTTTCTGGTGGGGCTGCTTGCCGGCGCTTCGCTGTTAGTAACCGCGGTAGGGTCGGTATTGCCTGAGGCGCAGGCTCCGGTGCTGATTGCGGCGGCCGTCGGTGGCGTGCTCGGGGGAGTGGCCGCGATCGCGCTGGACCGCATCGCGGTAATTCTCGCAAGCGCCTGGGTCGGTAGCTTGCACGTGGCCGGCGCCGGGTCTACGGCCGTTTACCGAGTGGCCGGGATCACCGAGTCGTTGTGGTATATGCTGTTTCTCGGGATGCTGGTGGTAGTTACCGTGATCGGCGTACTGTATCAGGCCCGCATGTTCCCGCAGCAACGCTACCGCTACGACCGTCGCCATCGCACCCAACGATAGGGTAGCGCGCGTCACGCCGGTGGGCGCAACGGCCGCACGCAACGCCGGTGGGCGCAACGGCCGGGCCTCAGGCCCGCGTGCTCCCGCGCTGCGATATACCGGCGGAGAACCGCGAAACCGCGTTGCGTTTCGCAGCCGGCTTTGTTCACATACCACCCTGCTTACATTATCTCGAAGTTCACGACCTTCGTTTCTTTGATGACCTCCGACTCGTCGGCTCGCACCACTTGCTCGATTAGTTTCTTGAGCTCGCTCAAGCTCAGTTGTTTCAGATCGAGCTCCATCTCGAGTTCAACCTTTACCTTCATGTATTGGGGTCTCCTTGTTGGTCGCTCCTGTTTCGCAAAAGAAATCTCGCGCTTCTGAGCGTGTCGCCCAGTCGCGCAAAACTGTCGGATTACGCGCCGGCGTTCTTCGCGTAGTTGAGCGCCCCGCCGCTTACGAGAATGGCTCGCAAACGAGGGGAGAGTTCCAGACGAGCTGTGATGCGCCGCTCTCCCTCAGCGCTTTTCACCCTAATCGGAATCTCCTCGGCGCCGCTCTCGATCAAGCTCCGCAAGCCGCTCAACTGCAGCGTCGACCCTTGCTCGATCCGCTCGAACTCCGCAGGGTCGGCGAATACGAGCGGAACGATGCCGAAGTTCACGAGGTTGCTCTTGTGAATACGAGCGAAGCTCTTCGCAAGCTTCACCCGGATACCGAGATATCGAGGAGCCAGCGCGGCGTGCTCGCGCGATGACCCTTGCCCATAGTTCTCGCCTCCCACAATTGCGCTCTCCCCGAGAGCCTCCGCGCGTTGCGCGAACTCAGGATCCAACACGTCGTACACATAACGACTAATCGCCGGAATGTTGCTGCGGTACGGTAGAACACGATTCCCGGCCGGCATAATGGTGTCGGTCGAGATATTATCGTCCACCTTGAGCGAAACCGGCAGCTCGAGATCGTTCGGTAAGTTCGTGAGCTCCGGAAACGGCTTGATGTTCGGCCCTCGCTTAATCTCGACCGTTTCGCCGTCTTCGGGCGGGTACTGGAACCACGCCTCGTTAAACGCGAAGCGCTCCGGCAACGTGATTTCAGGCTCGGCTCGGTGCGTTCGGGGGTCGGTGATGTACCCGGTGAGCGCCGAGGCCGCCGCGGTTTCGGGCGAGCACAGATACACCGCGTCGTCCCTCGTACCGCTTCGCCCTT
>PUOW01000299.1 GCA_003552185.1 Spirochaetaceae bacterium | reverse complement strand
GAGGGCGATTCCGACCACAGCCGAGACCGAACGTTGCGCTACCTCACGCGAGGCCCGGAGCACGCGGTTGGGGTGATAGACGGCTCGGAGGCGGTGCCGGACCCGGCCGGGGTGTTTCACGCCGGGGCGGTAGACTACCTTGGGCCGAACGCGCTCGAGACCGGGGTGCACCCGAAGCGCGTCAAGCGCGCGGTCTCGCTGTTCGAGCAGGCCTACTCGCGCAACGGTGACGATGCGCTATATAACTCCGATGAAAACGGCGGTCGCGGCTGGGCGGAAGGCGCCGATCGTGAAGGCCCGGCCGGCCGGCCGGGCAACGGCGCTCCGGTGGGAGCTAACGCCGCCGGCGATGCTGCGCTCGGCGATAATACGGCCGCGGATCATCCGGCAGCCGACGGCGCAGCGAGTGTCCTGCAGTTTTCTGAACGAACGACGTTGTCGCCGCCGTCGGCCGATCGGCCGGCGGGTTATCGGCCCTCGGGGCTCGATTGGGAAGCGGTGCGCTCGTCGCAAGCGTACACGTTCCTGATGTTGTACGCCGAGCTGGATCTCGAGAATGAGTTGCGACGTATTTGGAGCACTCGTAGGATCGAACGCCTCGCCGGGAGCTTTCGTTCATATCTCGAGTCTGAGCTTGCCGGACATAACGCGCGCTCCTGGATGTGGTCCGGCACCGCCGGGCTGTTCCTCATTCCGTTCGACGGCCGGCACTGCCCGGTCTTGCGCGACTGCGTCAGGCTCATGCTGTCGCAGACGCTTCTGGCGGTGGAGCGGCTCGGGCTATCGCACGCGGTGGGGTACCGGCTTGCGCTCACTCTAGGAGATACCACCTACGAAGACAGCGGCCGTACCGGGGGCATCATCTCCGAATCGGTGAACTTTGTATTCCACCTCGGGAAGAGATACCTCGAGCCCGGCCGCTTGGTGGTCGATGAAGAGGCGCTTCGGCTGTCCGACCCGCGCCTGCACTCGCTGTTCAGTTTCGACGGCCGCTACGAACAGCGCGAGCTCTATCGCATGCATCGCGTGCTGTAAAAAAAGGCTCCGGGCAACGCCCGGAGCCAAAGGTGGAGGGTACCACATGGAAACAAACGCTTCGCCGAACGCTTGTCTCTCGTCGAAACCAATGTAAATCTCGTGCGGCCCGCTGCCGCACCACCGTCACTACTGCATCTCGCCCTACTCGTAGCACTAAATGTCGTAGTACAACGAGAACTCCCACGGATGCGGGCGCAGGTCTAACGCCGTGACCTCGTTCTCCATTTTGTAGTCGATCCAGGTCTCGACCACGTCCTCGGTGAAGACGTCGCCGCGAAGCAGGAACTCGTGGTCGGCCTCGAGCGCCTCGAGCGCCGCGCGCAGACTGCCGGGGGTTTTCGGCACCTTGGCCGCTTCCTGAGGCGGCAGGTCGTAGATGTCCTTGTCGAGCGGTTCACCCGGCTCGATCTTGTTCTGGATGCCGTCTACCGCCGCCATCACCATCGCCGCGAACGCCAGGTACGGGTTTGAGCTGGGGTCGGGGCAACGGAACTCGAAGCGTTTGGCCTTTTCGCTCGCGGAGTACATCGGGATGCGTACCGCGGCGGAGCGGTTGCGCTGCGAGTACGCGAGGTTCACCGGCGCCTCGTAGCCGGGCACCAAGCGCTTGTAGCTGTTGGTGGTTGGGTTGGTGAACGCGAGCACCGCCGGAGCGTGCTTGAGCAGCCCGCCGATTGCGTACAGCGCGGTCTGCGACAGCCCGGCGTAGTTGTCGCCGTAGAACAAGTTCTTGTTGTCTTTCCAGAACGACATATGAATATGCATGCCGCTGCCGTTGTCGTTCCAGATCGGCTTCGGCATGAAGGTCACGGTTTTGCCGTGCTTCTTCGCGGTGTTTTTGATGATGTACTTGTACTTGAGCAAGTTGTCGGCCATCCAGACGAGCTTGCCGAAGCGCATATCGATCTCGCTCTGTCCGCCGGTGGCGACCTCGTGGTGGTGCGCCTCTACCGGGATACCCATCGACTCCATCGTGAGCATCATCTCGGTGCGGATGTCGTGCATGCTGTCGGTCGGCTGCACCGGGAAATAGCCTTCCTTGTAGCGCGGTTTGTAACCGAGGTTCGGTCCTTCCTCGCGCCCGGTGTTCCAGCGACCCTCAACCGAGTCGAGGAAGTAGTAGCCGGAGTGCTCGTTCTGGTCGAAGCGAATATCGTCGAAGATGAAGAACTCCGCTTCGGGGCCGAAGTACGCGATATCGGCGATGCCGGCGCTCTTGATGTAGTTCTCGGCCTTGCGCGCGATGTTGCGCGGGTCGCGCGTATAGTCTTCACCGGTGATCGGGTCGCAGATGTTACAGATCATCACGAGCGTCTTGTGCGTCGTGAACGGATCTATGAACGCCGAGTCGGCCACCGGCTTTACGATCATGTCCGACTCGTTGATCGCTTGCCAGCCGCGAATGCTCGAGCCGTCGAAGCCGAGACCCTCCTCAAACGAGTCCGCGTCGATTGCGTGAGCCGGTACCGAGAAATGTTGCCATAGTCCCGGGAAATCCATGAACCGCAGGTCAACGACCTGCACGTTTTCTTTCTCCATGAGAGCAAGTACATCCTGGGGCGTGTTTGTCAAACCCATGTTGTTCTCCTTATGCGATTGCGTTGTTTCCACCATCCGTAAAGCAACTAACGTGCCAAATACGGAAGATCCGTTTAACTTCATATCTTTCAACGACCTAAGGTCGCTGCATAGATCGGATATTGTGCGTACAGCAAGCGATATAGCCTACATTCATGTGGGCTGATCTCCGCTCATCTACGAAAACGTAGTTTTTTGCGCGCGCCTCCGCGAGATCGGGACGAAACGGCTCATGGTTTCGCCTATGCCCCGGTCTTGGTCACGATGTACTTCTTGACGAAGCCCGACGGGCGGTAGGTCATCTTCGCCTGTCTCATGCCGGGGTCGCCGAGATCCTGCTCGCGGTTGATATAGATGTAGTGTTTCGGCAGCACGGCCGCGAACGCTCGATTGATAAACTGATAGATGCCTTTGTAGTCTCCGATAGCCTTTTCGAAATGCACCGCAAACGCGCGGCCTTTGGCGACCGGTTCGCCGAGCGTGTAGGCGGCGGGCTCACCCTCGACCTCCACAAGATAGCCGCTGAGCTTCAGGTCGCGCATGCGCTCGAGCGCCTCGCGCGCGGCCTTGTAGTCGCCGGCGTCGTCGCGCTGCTCGGTCCAGCGCTCGAGGATGCGCAGCGCCTTCGGCGCGTCGGGCTTGCGGATTGGGTACTCCGAGTAGTTGTAGTTGTTCATGAAGGCTCGGATCAGGTTGCGCTTTTTGTGATACTTTCTCCCGGGCAGCTCCTCGAGCGCACTGCGCAGATACAGATAATCGAAGTTGTCGCGGTCTTCCTGCACGTTGAAGCCCATACGCTCGAGCGAGACGCGCGATGCGTCCGCAAAGCGCTCGGCGAGTCCTTTGAGATAGTCGTGCTCCTCGAAGAGCTCGCGCACGATACCTTTATCGTCGGG
>PUOW01000329.1 GCA_003552185.1 Spirochaetaceae bacterium | reverse complement strand
ATGTAAGGTTTGTCTTATCCAACAATTACGCTTACGCTTCTTCCAGCATGGTTTCATCATGCCGGCTGATCCTGTTCAGGCCGTGGTCGGTCAGATCCCCAAAGTAAGTGCCGACATCAAAAATATCCTGGTTGCCAGCAGTTCCCTTGAGGTTGGAGTAAGACCTGGTGCGGTAAATGGGGTTAAAGTTCTCGTCTAACCCGACATTTAACCTTAATGCCAGCCGAGTTCCGATTAATTCAGCGTTCATTGGAAAACCTCCTTTCACAGGTATTGTCGGTGCCCTCTTAAAGTATCAGGGTCTTCAGTTGCCGTAAAATGGCGGCTGGGAGCCTGAATGGGGCAAAAAAGACCCCTCCAGGTTCTGGAGGGGTTGAAAGTAGTTTACGCTGTATCAAGGAGGCGGCAGGTTAGATCGCGCAGGCGGTAAAGGGGTTAAATTTCAAACTTTGGGTTTAAGACTCCGGAGCAGCTTGATCACCTTTATAGTTTTTAATCTCCTGCCACCATCAATGCTGATCAGGTCGACAAATAAGTCTTTTAACAAACACTCGCAGTTGGGCAACTGTTCCACCAGCGACCTTTTGCTCAGGCCGCTGAAGCCCGGGCCCTGGTTCCTGAGTTTGAGGAAATCACTGCGCACGATCTCGCCCTGGCGCAAGCGCTCCCTGATGGTCTCAGGGTGGTTGAGGGTTTTAATGCTCTCCCCGTTTTTAAAGCTGATCACTGAAAGCCAGGGCCCGGGCTCACCTTCCGGCAGGGGCATTACCTCTGCAATTTGCAGGAGGCTGATATAGCCCATGGTGATGTCGCCCGGGACCCGGACCTGGCGCAGCTTAAAGGGAAGCATGATCAGATCGCTTTTAATGGGGACGGCAACGTGGTGCTTCACATTTAAGATGGCCCCGTAACGCTGCCTGAGGCCGCTCAAATTGAGGCTGTAGCAGGCGGCCAGTTTTTCGATCAACCAGCGTACGCTCCGCGGTTCCCGGTGGTGCCCCTTTAGGGTGATCACTTTAGACCGGCAGTCTTGATCATAAACCGGGACCAGAGCCACCAGACCTTCTTCTACATATTGCTCCATAATGCTGTATTTTTGGATCAGTAAAACCCTTCCCTCCCCCAATCAGTCGATCACCTTTAACCCCCCTGCCCGAACTATTGTTTGCTAGCCTTCCCGGCCCGGTCAATCAAAACTATCTATAACCGGGTTGATCGTTTCAGTATGCAGGTTTGCATCAAGTTTTTCTACAATACTGCCCCCGGTATAGGTGTAAAAAGAATCGGTGCCGATGATCAGCTCCATTAAAGCCAGGACGTCACTTACATTAACCGGCACCCGGGCCGGGGTGATAGAAAAGCTGATGATGCGATCGTTAGAATCCCGGAACCGCAGCCTGAGCCTTTTCGTGGTGTCCATCCTTGCTCTCCCTTCTTCAGTTTTTAGTTCTTCAGCTTTCAATCAGCTCAACGTGCATTACCCGGTAGGTGTTAATCAAACCTGCATCGAACAGCTTTTCAAACCCCTGGGCCAGATCAAGCAAGTTCTGGTCGCTGGTGGCCGGCCTGGCCCTCGTAAAGCTGCGGACCCGGATCAGGTCCCGTTCCGGGTCCTCCGGATCCGGGCCCAGGTTATAGCGCATCCGCAGGGTATCCTGGTATATAACCCTCTGCACGGCCACTTTTTACCCCCCTCCTTTCCGGTTGTAATATTGCCCTCTCTCATAAAGACGTTCTCAATCATCAAAAATAAACTGCTGCTTGACTTCATAATCCTGCTCGTCTTCCTCATCAAACTCCTCAACAGTAATCGGGGCCTCGGTAATTTCAGTGGGCTTGTGCGTTTGCATCAGGCCTTCTGTATTTTCTACCGTTGAGGCAAGAGTCTCGAACATGGTAAGCTGACAGGAGCCGTCTGCTTCGATGGCCGGCAGGTTGCTGAAGCAAACATTGTGCCTTTTAACCACTGCTGAAAATTCTTTGACATCGTGGTCCTGGATGCTATAGCTTAAGCTTCCTTCCCGGCTGGCCACCGGTTCGCTGAAACGGGACAGTTCGTGGTCAAGCAGCGCTGTTTTTCCCATGTCGTTTAAGCTGCCGTAAACCACTTCATTGATCACCAGGACCAGCTCATAGCCGGTCAGGATTCGCCACAACAAAGGAGCCACCACCGCCTTGCCCAGCACCGTGCGGCCCTTGTTTTTCCATTCCCCGCACCGGAACAGGCAGACCATTTCAGCATCCAGCAGGTGGGGATGATACTCTTTGATCACCCGCCGGACCGGGTTGTTCAACTCAGGCGCAAGCTTATAGACCGCGCACTGCTCCACACCATCAACTCCTTTCCGGCCCGGGATAGCGGACCACGAAGGCATCGATTCCTTTAGCGCACAACGCTCCTGCTCTCACCCGGGCGTTCTCCGGATCACGGAAGCTACCGGCAATGACCCGGTGCCAGATTATATTCTGGGAGCCGGACGAATCCGGATCATTAAAAGGGATCATGAAAGCCTCAATTCCGCTATTTTTTAAGTGCTCCACCCGGCGCCTGGCGTAATCAGGGTTGCGGAAGCTGCCGGCAATGACCCGGTGCCAGAGGGCAGCTTTTACCGGGTCATCATCAGGATCCCGCCTGGACAGCTCCCTGATCACCTGCTCGAAAAACCCTTCCCCGGGGCAGTACCACCGGCCCACCGAATCAATTTCGAAGTGGCCAAAGACATAAGGCCGTTTCAAGGGCAGATCGTAGGTTCTGCCCCAGTGCTTTAAAACATAAAGGGTTGAGGCCAGCTGCTCCGGGGTCCAGGTGTTCTGGTTCGATCCGGTCCGGGCCAGGCTCAGGGTATAAAGGTTGGGGTTGACCCCTGATTTTAAAAGCGGCCAGGTGGCCTTGTTGATCCGGCCGTGCGAATAGGCAGCATTTTGCTCAGGGACAAGAGAAACCACCGTGCCGTCGTCTTTAATCACCGCGTTGTAGCTGGCATTGGCGGCAGAATTCATGATCCAGCTATAGTTGCTCTTCCAGTGAGCACCGGTGATATGCAGGCAGATCCCCTCAATCTTGTGACCGTTACGGCCGAAGGCTCCCTTCGGGTAACCGAAATTCGGCGAGTGGTATATTTCATCGTAAATGGACACCTTCTCCCTCCTCTAAAGGCCGGCCGGCAGGGCCCGGCCATCCTTTCCGGTATGTTTTCTGCTTATACCGTTCACAATATCGATCAGGTCGTGGAGCACGTTTGAACCAAGTGACAGCACAAAGCCGGTCAGGATGTAGCCTGCAAGTGACGGGGCACTCATCACTTCAAGTGCGTACAGCAAATCAAGCTGAAAACCAAGGGCCGCAGCTACCGACAGGGCGGCCGAACCAAGGAGCTTAACCCGCAGGGTAAGGCGTCTTTCGCCGACCACCTGCTGCAGGTGCTCCCACACCCGCTCTACTACAACTGACATGATCAGGATATTTAGAAGCATCAATAAACCTCCGTTCGTCAGGATGTATGGATTATAACCCCGCT
>PUOW01000206.1 GCA_003552185.1 Spirochaetaceae bacterium | reverse complement strand
TTTCTGGTCGCCGCAGGCGTCGACGAGGAGCGCAACGCAGCGCGCGTTGAGGACGAGCTTTTGGTAGCGGCGGCGTCGGATCTGCGGTTCGCGTTTGCCGAGCTCGGCCGGCGATTCGAGCGCGAGAGCGGAATCTCGGTCACCTTCAACTTCGGCTCAACCGGGCTCTTAACGCAACAGATCGAGAGCGGCGCTCCGTTCGATCTGTTTTTCTCGGCGAATCGCGCCTATGTCGATCGGCTGGTGGAGGGTGGGTTGGCGGCCGACGAACCCTGGGTATACGCGATCGGCTATCTCGCGGTTGTGGTCCCCCGCGGAGACTCGGTGCCGGCGCCGGAGGCGTTGAGCGAGGAGCGCTTCGAGGCGCTTGCGATCGCAAACCCCGCGCACGCGCCGTACGGCATGGCGGCGGCCGAGGCGCTCGAGCGGCTTGGCCTGAACGAGGCACTCGAGGAGCGCTTAGTGTACGGCGAGAACGTGCTCGACGCTATGCGACTGGTGGAGACCGGAAACGCCGACGCAGGGCTTGTGGCGCTTGCGTTTCTCGACGCGACCGAGGGCCTCGACGGCCGGAAGGTCCCGGCGACGTTGCACGAGCCGATCGAACAGACTGCGGTTACGATCAAGGGCGCTGCGAACCCCGAGGCGGCACGGCGTTTTCTCGAGTTTGTCGGCGGCGAGGTCGGGCGCGAGGTGCTCGAGCGATATCGGTTCGGATTGCCGGGCGCGGCGCCGGAGTAAGGCCGGAGCAAGGAGCGGTATAGATGAGCGCGCACGAGCTGTTTCCGGTCTTTCTCTCGCTGCGGGTATCCACGATCGCGACCGTGATCGCGGTGCTGGTCGGGATAGGACCGGCGTGGGCGCTCGCGAACAAGCGTTTTCCGGGGCGAAACGTACTCGATGCGGTGATCACGCTTCCGGTGGTGCTGCCGCCCTCGGTTTTAGGCTACTACCTGCTGCTGTTGATCGGCCGTCGCGGCCCGATCGGCGCTTGGCTCGAACAGGTGTTCGGCCTGCGTCTGGTGTTCACCTGGCAGGCGGCGGTGATCGCGGCGGTGGTCGCCTCGATGCCGCTGTTTATTCGCGCCGCGCGGGCCGCGATCGAGGATGTGGACCCCACGCTGGTCGGCGCGGCTCGTACACTTGGGCGCTCCGAGCTCATGGTGTTTCTGCGCGTGGTGCTCCCGCTGGCCTGGCGCGGGGTGCTCGCCGGCGTGGTGCTATGCTGGGCGCGCGCGCTGGGTGAGTTCGGGGCCACGCTGCTGGTGGCCGGCAACATCCCGGGGCGCACGCAAACCATGGCTATCGCGATCTACGACGCGGTGCAGGCGCAGGACATGGCGCGCGCGAACGCATTGGTGGTGATCCTAACCGCAATCTCGGTTTTCGTGATCGTGTTGTTAAATCGTCTCGGCGGCAGGCACGACGCGTACCGTTCGCGAGGAGGCCGCTGAGGTGTTACGGGCGGAGATAGAGCTCGAACTCGATGAGTTCAACCTCGACGTGCGCTTCTCGATGCGGAACGAGGTGCTGGCCCTCCTCGGGCCTTCGGGAGCGGGCAAGACGCTTACGATCGCGAGTATAGCCGGGCTGCAACATCCACAGCGCGGACGCATTGAGTTCGACGAAGACATCTGGTTCGACTCCCAGACGCGCCGGCGCGTGCGTCCGCAAAACCGAGGCGTCGGAATCGTGTTTCAAAACTACGCGCTGTTTCCGCATCTCAGCGTTCGCGGTAACGTGGCGTTCGGCCTCGCCGGTGTCTCGGAGGCCGAACAGCGCCGGCGGGTCGCGGCGCTGCTCGAGGAGATGCGTCTCGAGGGCCTTGAGGAGCGGCGTCCGCAGGAGCTCTCCGGCGGACAGCAGCAGCGGGTAGCGCTCGCGCGGGCACTCGCGCCGCGGCCGCGGATTCTGCTGCTCGATGAGCCGTTTGCAGCGGTCGACGCGACGGTACGCATGCGGCTGCTCGACCTCGTGCGCGAGGTGCACGAGACGCACCGCATACCGATTGTGCTGATCACGCACGCGATCGAGGAAGCATACGCGCTTGCCGACCGCATGGCGGTTCTGGAACAAGGCAAGCTTCTGCAGATCGGCCCGACCGACGAGGTGTTCCGTCGACCGATCTCGCATCGGGTGGCACGAATCGTCGGGACGCGTAACATTCTCAACGGCACCGTGGTGGACTGCCGGCCCGAGGAGGCGCCGAGGCCCGCGGCGCGCGAGGGCGAGACCGCAGGGGCGCGCGTGCGTACCGAGGGCGGACTCGAGATAGAGATCGCCGAGCCGTACCCGGTCGGTACGCCGGTGACGTTGTGCATGCGCCCCTCGAGGCTCGATGTGGTTACCGCTACCGGTGCGGTCCGCAGCGAGAGCCGTACCGCGCTTGGGCTTGTGGCGGCCCGGGTCGAGCGTGTGCAGAGCACCGGCGACCGCTACGAGTTACTGCTGCAGCCGACGCCGCACGGCGAGCGCCTAGAGGTGGAACTCTCGGCCGACGCGTTCGCGCGGCGTCGCGTAGAGCTCGGCGCCGATCTGCGCGTCGCGATTCCGCGCGAGGCGGTGCACAGCTTCCGAAACGAGTACCCTGCGCAGCGACTCGAGGACGCGCGCGCGCTGTAGCCGCGCCGGTGAGCGCCCAAGCACCGGAAGGCCCAAGCGCCGGTGAGCGCCCGGCGTCCCAGTCCCAGTCCCCCAAGCGCGCCGCGTGTGGGTAAGGCACGCGCGCGCCGCGTCTCTGCGGCGCCGGGCGGCCCCTCGTTCGTGCGGCGGGTACCGGCGCCGCCGGGCGGGCCCGGCGTAGCACCGTTAGAGCGCTCGGCGAACCGCGCCCTGGTCGGCGCTGGTCGCGAGCGCGGCGTAGGCGCGCAGCGCGGCCGACACCGTGCGCTCGCGTCGCGGGCGGAAGGCCTCGGCGCCGCGAGCCTCCTCGGCGGCGCGCCGTTCCGCGAGCTCGTGTTCCGGCACTATGAGCTCGATGCGCCGCGCCGGGATGTCTATCTCGATGCGGTCGCCGTCGCGCACAAGCGCGATCTCGCCGCCGCCGGCGGCCTCAGGCGAGACATGGCCGATCGAGAGGCCGGAGGTGCCGCCCGAGAACCTGCCGTCGGTGATGAGCGCGCAGGTGCTCCCAAGCCCCATCGCTTTAATGTAACTCGTGGGATACAGCATCTCCTGCATCCCGGGACCGCCTTGCGGGCCCTCGTACGCGATCACCACCACATCGCCGGCGCCGACCTTCCCGCCGAGGATCGCATCGCAGGCGGAGTCTTGCGAGTGAAACACGCGAGCGCGGCCGGCAAACTGCATAACCTCGGCCGCGACGCCCGCGGTCTTTACGATGCAGCCGTTGCGCGCGATGTTGCCGAACAGCACCGCGAGCCCTCCGTCGGGCGCGTAGGCGTGTTCACCGTCGCGGATGCAGCCCTCGGCGCGGTCGGTGTCGAGCTCTTGGTACTGCGTGGACTGCGAGCCGAGGGTAAGGTTCCCACGCACGCCGGCGGGCGCGGCTTTGAACAGTGCGAGCGCTTCGGG
>PUOW01000084.1 GCA_003552185.1 Spirochaetaceae bacterium | reverse complement strand
CGGGTTCGTCGTCGCCGGTGCTGCTCGAGCTTTCGCCGTCGCTTACGGTTGTGCTCTGGTTGAAGCGGTTGGATAGGCTCACACGGCCCTGGAACACGCGCAGGTTCACGCCGTCGAACTCGAAGCTGGTTCCGCGCACTGCAGCGGTGGAGACCGGGCTCGAGAGGTTGAAGTCGCTCTGTACGCCCTCAACCGCCTCTACGTCGGCCCGAACGCGGCCTACGCCGAGGTGTAGGTCGCTCTGTACGAGCCCCTCTTCCTCGATCAGATCCTCGAGCGTCATACGGCTCAAGGCCGAGACTTCAAGCCGGGCCGAGGGCCCCACCTCGATAACGGCGCTTGCGCCGAACCCGGTGGAAACGGTGGCGCCCACCGGCACCGTCATGCCTTCCTCGAGGGCGGCCCAGTCTTCGTCGGGCGTCATGCGGATCTCAACCCGCCCGTCGGTTTCAAGTACGCGGGCTTCGGCGGCGTACAGCGTCGCGAAGCCTGCGAAGAGAATTAACGCTGCGGCAAGTAGGCGTTTCATGAACACAGCCTCCTAAATGCTTACTAGAAGCGAGTTGAGAGTTCCAGTCTTCCGAGGAACTCGGGCTCGCGGGCGCTCGTGAACGCGCCGGAACTTCCGGTGCCGGGAAAGAACATCCCCGCGGTGAATCCGACCCCTAAGTCCGAGAGCGGACGTAGGTTCAGCTGCAGCACGGCCTCGGATCCGATGTAGTTGCCGTCGGGGTCAGCGTCAACACCCGGCATGTCGTCTTCAACCTCGGTAGTAGGGTCGAGCACCACCGGCCTGTCCGCCGTTGTGAAGAACGTGCGTCCGGTGAGCAGAACCTGAAAGCGGCGGGCGCGCTCGGAGTCGGAGCGAGCAAGCGGCCGGATAGAGTACTGAAGCTCGCCCATCAACAGGTTCTCGAGCGGTAGTTGAATCGCGGTGCCGAGGCGCGTGCGGGTGATTGGAAAAAAGCGGTCGTCGAAGGTGCCGTCGTCGTCGGCCTCTCCGCTGCTCGCGTAGACACCGCGCAGGCTGAAGCGCGAGGCAAAGAAGTTCGGCAAAAACAGCCGCAGCCGGGCTGAGCCGAGGTAGCCCATGTAGTCGTAATCCTCGCCGTCGTCTATCTCGACGCTTCCCATGGTTCCGGCCGCGTAGATATCGTGATACAGGTTGCCGAACAGTGGGCCTCTAATACCGGCAACCGCGTAGCCTGAGTTCACCGTTTCTTCATCGTCGTCGGCATCGCGAAAGTCGAACTGTCCGAGCGCGCCGAGAACCACGGTTTGGCGTGCAAAGAGCTCCGGGAAGCTGATCTCGGCAAGCCCGACTGCGCGGCGTGGGCCAAAGTCTTCGTCGTCATCGTCTTGGTCGATGAGATCGGCTCCGGTCATGCGGATGTTTGAGGCCGGGTTCAAGATCAAGCCGCTGTAGCCTGCTCCAAAGCGCAGCCGAACACTGGGGTAGGCAAGACGCGTGGAGACGCCGTCTAAGGTGCTGTTGAGCAGCAACGAGCTTGGGTCCTGGAAACGAAAGCGGCCGGCGGTGGCTTCAACCACCGAGCTGTCCCCAAAAAGCTCCGGGTAGAAACCCCGTAGGCGGACGAGGTCGAGGTTTAGGTAGACTTGTCCGCTACTCCAGTTGTAGCTGCCCTGAACGGCGGTGTCGATAGTGCTGAGCTCGCCGACCGGGCTCACGCGGCGTACCCACAGCGCCGTGCTCAAAGCGCTGGTAGTTGCGTCGCTCGCCTGATGTTCTGCGGCCCGTACGCTGCGAAGCGCGTCGAGCGTTACGCCCCAGTCGCCCCGGCCGTGCCGGCGATCCTCGAGCTCGTCCGGATCGGGCTCATCGGCAGGATCCTCGATTGCGTCCTCAGCAGGCAGCGCCTCGGCGTCGGGTTCGTCTTGAGCTGCCGCCGGCGCGCCGAGCAGCACGATGAACGTGAGCGTGAAAAAGGCGAGTAAGGTTCGACGACGTATCATATGCGGCCCTCCTCACGGAGTGCCAACGCTCGGTTGAGAATGCGTAGGCCCCGTTCGCCGTTTACGCGCATGGTAGGGAAAGCTTCCCCTTGGATGACTCTGCGAAACTCGAGCTCCCGCGCGGCGTAGCGCCCGTCCTGAACAATAGTGTAGAAGAGGCCGCCCTCAATCTCGAACACTCGCATTACTAGGAGCGAGAGCTCTCCGAGGTTGATGGGATCCTCAACGTCTAGATCGCGAAGCCCGGCATCAAGATCGGCTAAAGTTTCAACGGCTTCTGCACGGGTTTGCTCTTCGGTTATCTGCTCGGTTACGCCGAGCAACAGGTAAGCGGCACTGCCGTAGGTCAGCCGGTCTTCGGCGAGAATCTCGTCGATTAACGCGGCCGACTGCCCGGCGAGCGATGCAACCATCAGGAGCCAGAGCCCGGTCGCCATAACGATAGTTTTCATCAGCACGTCTCCAGTTCACTCGCCCTCTGGGGGCTGCTGTGACGACAGGCGCGGAGCAGCCGGTAAAGCGCCCGTCGGAATTGCACCTCGGTGAAAGCACCTGTGTGGAGCGGATGCGGCAAGCGGGCTGCGGTGCCCGCTTGCCGCCGGGTAAAAGAAGAGCCGCCGCTCCTTAGAACGCAATCTTACCGGAGATCGTGAGGCTTGCGATGCCGTCGCTCACGGCAGTAGCCATGTCCGGAACAAGGTAATCGAACGAAAGCCGCAGCGATGTGGTCAGCGTGTCGTTGAACTCGCGCCGAATCGGCGATGTAAAGACGCCGAGCCCGCCGGCAACGTTATTGGCACCAGAGCTACCGGTAGAGAGTTGAAACCCAAACTCTTCCTGGAGAAAGTAGGTCATACGCACGAGGCTGAAATTCGGCATATCGACAGCGTCGCCTTGTATGAACACAAAGCCCAGTTCCATGGCATCGGTCATGCCGAAATGAAGCCCCATGAGCTGGCCCACGCCGATTTCTTCTGTACCAAAGTTGTATCCGGTGACCTGCCCAATCTCGATCCCAAAAATGTCGGTTTCGGTGGTTTGTGCGGTTGCGGTGCCTGCAAAAACAACCAAAAAACCGGCGGCAATAACTAGAACTGCTATTCGCTTCATTGTCTATCACTCCTTATTGTCAGTGTTCGGTAGAGCCTTTACAGGCCGATTGTGCCGAGTAGCGAAACGGCAAAGGTTCCGTCGCCGAAGCCGTCTTCTTCATTGAGTAGATACTGCGCGTTGATTTTAAAGGTTGAGGAAAACCCGGAGTCCGGGATGTTTCGAAGGATGATGAAGTTTCCTCCAACCGAACCGGCTGCGGTGACGTCGCCGGCATCATTCGCCCAGCCTCCCGTGGCGAGGCTCAACGCCACTTGCTCGTTGAGGAAGTAATTGAACCTGACGAAGTTGTAGGTGTGCATGCTCCCATCACCAGCTACAGCATCTTCGACGTTAAACTGCGTGTTCACGATTCCGATCTCGGCGTTATCGAGTATCGAGAAGTTTAAACCCACAGTACGCCCTACTACGGTTTCTTCATCCAGGAGACGATACCCCGTGAGAAACCCCATCTCGACATTG